>CAMYMP010000143.1 GCA_947259435.1 uncultured Woeseiaceae bacterium | reverse complement strand
AGCGCCAAGATGGAGGGCGCCGTCGAGTTGGCAGAGGAAGTCTTTCATATGCCAGTCCGGCTCGGTTCACCGCAATACGTCGACGGCCTGATGGACGTGATTCGTAATCCGATACACGCGACGGGTGTGGGTCTGCTCCTTTACGGCTATGAAAACCTGACGCGACGCAGCACGCGCGCTACGCCAATCAGCCACAACTTGAATGATGTGTGGGATCGAATGAAAGCCTGGTTCACCGGACAGTTCTAGGAATCTTTGCAATGCACTACGTCTTATGGGTGCGCTGCGGGGGAATTGAGCATGGAAAAGTTTAAAAGGAATCCTTGTGGAGTCTTACAAGGGAGTTAAATCGGGGTGACGAGAGTCCCCTATCAAGAGGTCATAAGCGGAGGAAGTCTAAATGTTTGAGTTAATGGATGCGCATAGCCAGACTGCGATCATCAAGGTCATTGGCGTTGGCGGCGGTGGCGGCAATGCCGTTGCCCACATGGTCGACGCCGGGATCGAAGGTGTGGATTTCGTTTGCGCCAATACCGACGCGCAGGCGCTGAAGAGCGCGCGCGTGCGGACGGCGTTACAAATTGGGTGCAATATCACGAAAGGACTCGGTGCGGGTGCCGATCCTGATGTCGGCCGTCAGGCAGCGATGGAGGATCGAGACCGGATTCATGAGGTTATCGAAGGCGCCGACATGCTGTTTATCACAGCAGGTATGGGCGGTGGCACGGGTACTGGCGCAACACCCGTTGTCGCGCAGGTTGCCAAGGAGCTCGGCATCCTGACCGTGGCTGTTGTCACGAAACCATTCCAGATGGAAGGCAATAAGCGGATGGCGATCGCGGACCATGGCATCGGCGAACTCGGCAAACACGTCGATTCTCTGATCACGATTCCAAACGAAAAGCTGCTGGCCGTGCTCGGCGGCGAAACGACCCTGCTCGATGCGTTTCGTTCGGCGAACCAGGTGCTGCAAGGCGCCGTGCAGGGAATTGCGGAACTGATCACGCGACCTGGCCTGATCAATGTCGATTTCGCTGACGTCAAAACCGTCATGGCCGAAATGGGTATGGCGATGATGGGATCCGGAACGTCGTCCGGCGAGGATCGCGCACGCGAAGCCGCCGAAGCAGCAATTTCGAGTCCGCTGCTCGAGGACATCAACCTTGCCGGCGCAAACGGCATTCTTGCCAACGTTACGGCGGGCATGGATCTTTCCATCGGCGAATTCCAGGAGGTCGGTAACACGATCAAGGAATTTGCGTCGGATGACGCGACCGTCGTCGTTGGCACAGTGATCGACCCGGACATGACGGACCAGATCCGTGTAACCGTCGTGGCAACCGGCCTCGGGCACGCTGGCGCAAACGCGGAATCGCCGATGCGCATCGTGCGTCGTCCGGCCGCCGCCGCCACGGAGCCCAACTACCACGGTCTCGACAAACCCACCGTGCAGCGCAAGCGTGCAGTAGGCGACGGTCTCGAACAGGCCGGGCTGCAGGAGGAACTGCTGGACATTCCCGCGTTTCTGCGCCGCCAGGCTGACTGACGAGAAGGACACCGTCAGAGCAATACCTCCGCTCGCCGGCCCGGATCATTCGGGCCGGCTATTTGCTCCCCGCCGAGTTCGGCTGCCTGCTGGTCGCTGCGAACGAAGATTTCGACCATCACCTGATCGAGTTTCTCTAAGAGACTGAATTCTTGACGTTTTTCCATTATGTGATAACCTTGCGCCCGAAATTTGAGGATACATAAACTCGTCCATGCTCAGACAGCGAACTCTCAAGACAGCAATCCGGGCAACCGGAGTCGGGCTGCACACCGGCGAGAAGGTCTATATGACGCTTCGTCCCGCCGCGGAAAACTCGGGAATTACCTTTCGACGCGTTGACCTGGACCACCCTGTGGATATCAAGGCCGACGCGCGGCTCGTTGGCGAGACCATGCTCGGGACCACGCTCGTGCAGGATGGCGTCAAGGTCGCGACTGTCGAGCACCTGATGTCGGCGCTTGCCGGGCTCGGCATCGACAATGTCCATGTTGACCTGTCAGCTCCCGAAGTGCCGATCATGGATGGCAGCGCCGGGCCGTTCATTTTTTTGCTGCAGTCGGCTGGAATTGAGGAGCAATCTGTCGCAAAACGCTTTATTCGCATCAAGCGCAAGGTGCGCGTGGAGGACGGCGAAAAGTGGGCCGAATTGCGGCCATTCAACGGTTTTAAAGTCAGCTTCGAGGTGTATTTCAATCACCCGGTCTTCAACAAGCTGAAACAGGATGCGTCGATCGATTTTTCATCGACGTCGTTCTTAAAAGAAGTCAGTCGTGCCCGGACATTCTGTTTTCTGCGCGATGTCGAGGCGCTGCGTGAGCGCAACCTGACTCTGGGTGGCAGCATGGACAATGCGATCGTTCTCGACGACTATCGAATTCTTAACGAAGACGGACTTCGCTACGCGAACGAATTCGTTATTCATAAGATTCTCGACGCGATCGGTGACATGTATCTGCTCGGCCACTGCGTAATTGGCGAGTTCCGGGCCTACAAGTCCGGCCATGACCTCAACAACAAGTTGCTGCGAGCACTCTTGGAACAGGAATCGGCGTGGGATGAGGTGACTTTCGACGACTCGAAAAAGGCGCCAATCTCTTACGCAACACCGTCTTACGCCTGATCTCCGATCGTCGCCCGATGCACAGGGAGCACAGCGGGAAACTGGCTGACGGCTGACGTGCAAACGAGACCTTTTGGCCTGCTAATGACCGAAGAACTATTTCGTCAGGATTCCTATTTGCAGGATTGCGATGCGACCGTCACTGGCATAGTCGATGGTGCCGTGATTCTCGATCGCACCGTCTTCTACCCACTCGGCGGCGGCCAGCCCGGTGACACCGGCACGATAATCTGGAGCAACGGCCGCGCCGAAATCATCGACACGCGGTACGGCGATGACGGCACAATCCGGCACGTACTCGAACACGGCGAAGCGGGGCCTGCAGTCGGGAATGTTGTGAAGGTAGCGTTGAATTGGGATCGTCGTTACCGGCACATGCGCATGCATACGGCGATGCATCTGCTTGGTTCGGTCCTCAAATACGGCGTAACGGGCGGCAATATTTCGGCCGAAAAAAGCCGCCTCGATTTCGATATGGAAGACTCAGTTGACAAGGAAGCCGTCACTGCCGCCGTGCGGGCATTGGTAACGGAGAATCATGCGGTGAGTTGTCGCTGGATAAGCGACGAGGAACTCGATGCGCAGCCGGATCTGGTTCGGACGATGTCGGTCCAGCCGCCACGCGGCAAAGGCAGTATCCGCCTGCTCGAAATCGAAGGTGTCGATCTGCAGCCGTGCGGCGGTACACATCTGCGAAGCACAAGTGAGGTTGGCAAGATTCGAATTGGCAAGGTCGAGAAAAAGGGCAAACGAAACCGGCGCGTGAATATTCACCTCGACGACTAGTCCCGACTCACTCGAACGGTGCACTTCGACACCTGTGCTCCGGCTCTTCTTGCCGCGTCTATCAACGCATCGGCCTCGAAACGCAGCTTGGCGGCCCAGGCCGGTGAACTGGCCAGAACGACCAGCTCGCCGCCATCGCGAATATTCGCGGCGATGATGCTCGCGGCCACATCATCGGGCAGCGACTTCTGCAGTATATGGACCAGCTCGCCCATATCCTGCGCGTGCCGGATAATCTCGCCCAAGCCCCCGTTTTCACTGGGATTCAGCAGATTTTGCAGGCGTTTTATGGGCATAGAAATGTGACGCAGTTGGCGATTTTGGCCGATTTCGGCGGACTCAGGTCACCGTTCGGAAGGGCCAATCTTGTATTAAAAACTGACATTATGCATATTGTTCGTCTCGACAAAGGCAAACCCGCCGAAAGGCGGGGTCGCAAAACCACCGGTCTAAGGGACTCGATCCTAGGGCAGCGGGGCTACCGAAGTGGACATTGAACGCAGGCCAACAACTATAAGCACGTGCCAGAGATGGCCAATCGCCCGCCGTTCGGTGCATGAAGTGGTAAAGAATAACGAATCGACGCAAGCGCATCCGAGGCGTATTCGATGAACGTAGTGATTTTCGGCAAGGGCTTTGGAAAGCCCAGGCAACTGAACTTGTCCGGCCTGTCGGTCTGGACGGTTGCCGTCGTATCTGCGGGCATTCTATCGGCATTCGGTTTCGCTGGCGGTTACTGGTTCTCGAACGTAATGGGCTCCGGCGTCAGCAGCAATCAAGTGGAGCAGCTGGCAGGGGAGCTGCAGCTGCAGCGCGAGAATATCGATTCTATTCGCCAGGGCAACGAGGACACTCTCGATGCGCTGGCCATACGCATTGCACAAATGAATGCCCGTATTATCCGCCTGGACGCGTTAGGCCGGCGACTGACCGATATGGCGGATCTCGAGGACGGCGAATTCGACTTCGAGTCGGCGCCGGCTCTGGGTGGTCCTGAAGAGCCTGTGGCCGGTGGATCCAATGTCGCAATTCCCGAACTCGTGGAGTCGATGCAAACACTCAGCGGTCAACTCGTGGATCGTGAGGCGCAACTCGGCGTCCTGGAAAGCGTTCTGATGGGCCAAAACCTCAATGACCGGGTCTATCCGCAAGGCCGCCCGGTTAATTCGGGCTGGATCTCGTCGTATTTCGGCAAACGCACTGACCCGTTCACAGGCAAGCCTGCGAACCATACCGGCATCGATTTCGCCGGCAAGGCGGGTGATCCGGTGACGGCAGTCGCGGACGGTGTTGTCA
>CAMYMP010000142.1 GCA_947259435.1 uncultured Woeseiaceae bacterium | reverse complement strand
GATGTGCAGGAGATCGACGACCTGATCGCGTCGATGCTGAATTATGCACGGCTCGACCATCCCGATATCCGCATGAACTGGCAGGCGGTTCCCCTCGAAGCCTGGCTGCATCGGATTGTTGAAAAGACTCGTACGGAGTCGGTCGCTATCTCGATCCACACAGATGACGGCCTCGATACGATTCGGATAGATCCGCGGCTTATGGAAATCGCACTGAGCAACCTGCTTGTGAACGCCTGTCGCTACGGCAATAAGGCTGTCAGATGCGCGGTGAAGAAGCACGCCGACGAGTACGTGCTCTCGGTCGAAGACGACGGCAAAGGCATCCCCGAAGCGGACCGCGAAACCGTATTCAAGGCATTCACGCGGATCGACGACAGCCGCAATCGCGAGACGGGTGGTTACGGACTCGGCCTAGCTATCGTCGCCCGCATCGCGACTTTGCATGGCGGTGCTGCCACGGTCGACGAGTCCGAGGAGCTTGGCGGAGCCAGGTTATCGGTGCGGTGGCGTGCCCGCCAGGATGGTTAGTGTCAGGCTGAGTGCTTTGCTCGGGGCCTACACTGCAGAGGAAACCGCAATACGCATCGGCATCGCCGAATTGCACGGCCCTTGCTCCCCGGTGACGCGAAGCCGTTCCATTCAGCGCTAACGTCAACTGCCGGGTTGGAAAGCACCCGAACGTCCAGGCGCTTTCCTTTTTGCTTAGAAGCAACTCAGTCCTTGAACTTGATTTCCTGCAGGACGGTGGTGCTGCCAATCTCGCGTAATTCCCCACGATCGATATTGGCAGTCCGCATGTCTTCCGGCGAGCCGAGGACTTTCGATCCGATTTCCTCGAAGTACTCGACACCGCGGTCGAATGCAGCCCAGTTGGCATAGGTAACAGTCAGGATCAGATCGGGCTCGCCTTTACGAGAGTTCGGATTCGAATACATCCCGTAGTCAATGACGGACCCATCCTTCATTTGCTCATCGAGGAATTTACGCCAGACGTTATTCAGATCGTTGATATAAGCGTTGAACATGCCGTCTTTGATGTGCACGTTTGTTACCTGCACGATATTGCCAGTTTCCCAGCGACGCTCGTGGTCTTGTGCCGCAACGGTGTTACTGCCAAGCGTTGCGAGCAGGACGATAGCTAATACGGATGCGAGTTTTGACTTCATGGAGCCACTCCTGATTTTTCAAAATTTTGATTTCTGCGTCGTCGATGTGTCGACGATGCGCGACCGGTGTTTCTCAACACGCAGAGTATACGAATAACGCGATCAGATGATCGAGATATCGGGGTAATGATGACCTTTTCCTGAGTCGACGAGAACGCGATATAGGTCGATTAATTGATTCCGATCAATAACTTATGCGTGACTTTGCTGCCGTACCCAATTCAACACAAACGCAGTGCCCATCTGGCTTACGCGATAGTTGTCAAAACCGTCCGTGGAGCCGATGACATTTTCGAGCAATTTGTTGCTTCTGAGCTTGTCGAGGCTGCGCTGGATTTGCGCTGGTCGCAACGGCAACTGTTCGGCCAGTTCTGGCGCGGACGTCGTGAAGCCCGGGCCACGAGCGGCCGCGGTCCGCAGGACGGCGAGGTCGAGGTCGTCGAATTCGACCATAGGAATCACATCTGCGTTTCGTGCTGCTCTTCTTGGAAACATCTCACGGAGTTTGAGCACCAACTTCGTCTTGAAACTGCGGATGGAATGCGACATACGAAACATGCCGGTTCTGATCATCGCTACAGCGAATCTCGCCGCGTTCTGACCGAGTTTCAGCAACATCAAGCCCGCCACTGCGATCAGAGACCACACGACAAGAGAGGTAATGAATAACATCGCGACCGTTGCGTCATCGTCGACAACTCCAATGATCGAGAGCACGAGATTGCCCGGCATTACGAAGGCGCCGTAAATCGAGTAGCCAAGCTCCTGCAGCATCTATCCAAGTCCTTTGCGCGCTATTCGGGCAATACTATGATTTCGCAGCGCCGTCGATTTGTGTCGCAGTTCACAGATAAAGCAAATCAATTGCCCAACACTTACGGCTGTCGTTGCGCTGCCGAAAGGCGTCGTGCTGACGTCAACTGCAAACGGATTATGTAAAACCAAAAGGAAATTGGTGATGTCGAGACTGATACGTGTATTCGAGCTGGCACTGCTGACCGCGGCCCTGGCAGTCCCGGCCATAGCGCAGGACATTTCCGGAGCGGAGCTGCGAAGCCTGGACGGCCAGGTCCAGGAGATTAAATCCGACGTGCTGAATATCGCCTCGGAACTCGGCAACCTTGAGGAACGGCTGCTGTATCCGTCGAACACGCAGGTGGCCGTGTTCGTTTCTGTGGCCGAAGACGAGAAGTTTCGACTCGACGCCGTCAAGATCGAGATAGACGGCGATATGGCCACGCACCACATTTACAGTTTTCAGGAACTCGAAGCGCTGCAAAAAGGCGGCGTGCAACGCATTTACACCGGCAACATCGTAACCGGCGACCATGAACTCCGCGTCACGATGACAGGCAAGTCGAGCAGCGGCAAGGACTTCAGCGCTTCCGACAGTTTCGCTTTCGCCAAAGGGGTTAAGCCGAAATCACTCGGCATTACCCTCGCCGGGCCAGGACTTGGAGCGAGCGGAATCCAGGTCGGAGACTGGTAGGCCATGCGTCGAGCACCGCTCTTGGTGGCCGGGCTCGTGTCGATCGCTTGTTTGGCGACGAGCCCGTCCAGAGGTGACGAGCTGAAGGACCTGTACTTTGGTGAGGCGCTGTACTATGCCCATCAGGGCTATTTTTTCGAAGCGCTGGAGAGACTCGATACCGAAATCAAACAGCACGATGAGATCGACGAACCGGAACTCGACACCCTCTATTATCATATCGACGATGCCGAATTTTCGCTTGGCGATTTCGAGTTGCGGTACAGGATGCATCATCGCGCAGGTCGTGCGATCAAAGCCGTACTCGAAGGCGCTGTCGATGAAGTAGTACGTAACGATGCCGCGTTCAGGCTGGCCCGGATCCATTTTCAGAAAAACCAGATTGAAGATGCGATGCGTGCACTGGAACGCATCGATGGAAAAATTCCTGATTCCATTCGCGACGATATCGAGTTCTTGCGGGCGAATATTTACCTCGCGGAAGGACGAGCAGCTGACTCGGTCGATGTTCTCAAAAAGCTGCAGGGCTCTGACAGTTTCGGCGCCTTCGCCGCCTACAATCTCGGCATAGCGTACCTGCAGGATGGCCACCGGCAAGCGGCGCTCGAGCAACTGGAGCAAGCCGGGCAGTTCGCAACCGATGACCCGGCCGAACTCGCCATCCGCGACAAGTCGAATCTCGTACTCGGTACGATATTTCTCGAGGACGGTGAGTACGAAAAAGCCGTTCCGTTCCTGAACAGAGTTCGACTTGACGGTCCGTTCTCAAATCAGGCGTTGCTGAGTTCGGGCTGGGCGAACATGTCCATCGAAAGCTTCGACAGGGCCGTCGTTCCCTGGAAGATCCTGGCAGACCGCGAAGTCACAGATCGTGCGACCCAGGAAGCGATGCTCGCGCTACCTTATGCCTACGGCAAACTCAACGTGCACGGTCGCGCGGCCATACACTACGGCCGCGCGCTGGATGCATTCAGCGCCGAAGTCGACAAGATCAACACGTCGATAGAGAGCATCAGGGAAGGCAAGTTCCTCGAGGCGCTGATTCGGGAGGAAATCCGCAAAGACAAGGACTGGGTGATCCGGCTGCGCACATTGCCCGAAACGCCTGAAACGTACTACTTGATACAGTTACTCGCGTCGCACGACTTTCAGACGGGCCTGCAAAATTATCTGGATCTTGCTGATCTGCGCCGGAAGCTGCTGAGCTGGCAGCAAGGATTTGACTCCTTCGATGAAATGGTGGAGATCCGCCACGATCATTACGAGCCGTTGTTGCCGGACGTGGATTCGGAGTTCCGTGAGCTCGATTCCAGAATGCGTCTGCGCATCGAGCAACACAAGATGCTCGTGCAACGCCGTGATGACATGCTCACGAAACCACAGCCGAAATTTCTGGCGACTCGGGAGGAGCAGGCCATCCTCAAGCGGATTGAACGCATCGAGGCGCAACTGCAAGGCTCCGAGTCGGCGTTTGCCAGGTCATCGATGCAGCGCCTTCGGCGCCTCAAAGGTCTGCTGAGCTGGACGCTGGAAACGGAGTTTCACGATCGCCTCACCGAGTTCGACCGGAATTTGCGCGGGCTCGATGGCGCAATGGCGATTCTGCAGGAACAGTACAATCAATATGTCCGGGCACGACAGGCTGCGACACACAGTTTCGCGGGGTACGAAAAGCCGATCAACCGGCTCCGCGCACAGGTCCAAGGCGCCGTCGAGAAGATCGACCGGCTGATGGTCCGTCAGGGACACCTGCTGGAGATCGTCGCGGTCGACGAACTGGTCGCGCGCCGCGGTCGTCTGGAGACCTATGGTGACAAGGCGCGCTTTGCCCTGGCGGACAGCTACGATCGCGCCACTCAGGCTCAGGCAAAGGCGGATGAGCCATGATGCGAGCGCGCACAATCACTCTGTTGCTGGCTTGCACGGGTATCGCCGCCTGCGCAACGAGCAGCAATCACGGCACGCTCGCCGAGCTGCAAGACGTTGCGCCGGATGTCGACGAGGTCTATCTCGAAGATGGCCTGGAGCGGGCGGCGGAAAGCTATCGCCGTTATCTCGCCGAGACGCCCGAAAGCGCACGCACGCCCGAGGCGATGCGCC
>CAMYMP010000141.1 GCA_947259435.1 uncultured Woeseiaceae bacterium | reverse complement strand
TTTCCAGGTTCCGATACTGCACGGTTTATGCACCTATGGCATCGCATGCCATGCAATCTTGCAGACTATATGTGATTACGACCACACGCTGATCGAGGAATTCGACGCGCGCTTCTCGTCGCCTGTGATGCCCGGTGATACGATCAGGACGGACATGTGGCAGGACGGCAATATCGTGTCGTTTCGATGCACCGCGGCAGAGCGCGATGCGCTCGTACTGCGTAACGGCAAATGTATATTGGCGACTTAGTTGGATTGGACTCATGAGCAAACCGGTAAGAATTTCGATCGATAGTCACATCGCGCAAGTTACGCTGAACCGACCTGAAAAGGCCAACGCAATCAATCTCGAAATGTTCGATGCTCTCGGTGAGGCCGGGGAGCAACTGGCATCCGATCGATCCGTCCGTGCTGTGATCCTGCACGGCGCAGGTGAGAATTTTTGCGCCGGCCTCGATGTCGACATTTTTCGGCAGGGCAAATCAATCGTCGATGCGCAGACAATGGTGCCTGTTGAGCCGTCACCGGCTAACCGATTTCAGCGCGCAGCCTATGTCTGGCGCGAACTGCCGATGCCTGTAATCTGCGCGATAACCGGGGTCGCCTTCGGCGGGGGCCTGCAAATTGCGCTCGGCGCCGACCTTCGCTATGCAACACCCGATTCGCGCTTTTCGATTATGGAGATCAAGTGGGGTCTGATTCCGGACATGGCGATTAGCACGACCTTGCGGGACATTCTGCCGGTTGACCGCGTCAAGGAACTCGCCTGGTCGGGTAGGCCTGTGGGAGGGGAGGAAGCGCTCGGCCTGGGCCTCGTTACTGCACTGCATGGGGATCCGCTCACAGCGGCAAAACAAACGGCACAAGAGATCTGCGGCAAGTCTCCCGAAGCAATCCGTGCCATGAAACGGCTGTTCAATACGGCCTGGCAATTGCCCGAGGCCGAGGCACTGGCGCTGGAAGCCGAACTGCAAATGGGCGTTTTCGGTCGTCAGAATCAGCGGGAGTCCGTCGCCGCAAATGTGGAAAAACGGGCGCCGGATTTCAAAGACTGAGTGAGTTGATTGCGATTGGAACTAGCACCTTACTGGCACGGTCCAATCCCTTAGTCGTATGTTGTCCTTGTGGTGAATAATTTGCTGAAGACGCTGACAGTACTTTTGGTGTACCTGATATGCCTGCAGCCCTGGCTCGCGAATGCTCAGGAAATCAGTACATTTCCGGCGATTCCACTCGATTCCCGAACTCTGCGGATTCAGGATCAGGCGGACAAGGTCTATGAGCGGACCGATTACAAGCGTGCCTTCTTCATCTATCGCAACGAACTCGCCCCAATTGGCGACAAATACGCCCAGTATATGGTTGGCTTCATGTACCTGGCAGGAAAAGGTGTATCCGAGGATCGAGTTGCCGCGTCGGCCTGGTATCGCCTGGCGGCGGAGCGCGGGACAAAGGAATTTGTTGGCGCCAGAGACGCGTTGATGGCGACTCTGGATGCCGGGCAACGGGCACGCTCGGATCAGCTGTTCCTTGAGATGCGCAAGGAATACGGCGACCTGCCCGTACTGGTGAAAACGCTCCGCAAAGATTACGCTGAACTCCACGATCGTACCGGATCGCGGCTATCGTCGGACACCAGCCCTGTGGCCGTCATTAATCCGGGCCGACCCAGTGCTTCGAGATCGGGAACAGGATACTACGATCAGATTGAACGGCGCATCAAAGCGCGGCTCGACTACATCGCCCGGCACACACAAATCGAGATCATTGATGTCGAAGGAGATACCGTCGACCTGGACTCCATCGAAGCGCAGGTCAGCGCCTATCTCAACACATTGGACTAGCGACTTTCGGCTGCCAGTCCTCGCGAAAGGATTTCGGGGAACTCTTCAATCGCTTTCTGAGCGATGGCGTCGTCCCCGTGATACCACTTCGGGATCCAGTTGATCGATCCCATGATCGCGTTGCCGGTCATGCGCACGTCGCAAGTGTGGATGCTGCCGTCGGCCATGCCACGCTCGAGAATCTTCTCAAACGCCAGGCTGTGTCGTCTCGAGAGTTCCAGAACTTCGTCACGATGTTCAGGCTTCAGCGACGGAATCTCACTCATGATTGCGATCGGCCCGCGATCGCCGACCATGATCTCGATGTGATAGCGCAGGTAGCGCCGCACCTGTTCGAGCCCGCTGCCACCATCGGCCACTGCTCGCTCCATCGCCTCGCGCCCGACGTCGGCCGCGCGTACGTAGCACAGATACACGAGTTCTTCCTTGTTACGCACGTAGTAGTAAAGCGCAGGATCGGTCAGGCCAAGCATGGTGGCGACGTCTTTCAGTGAGGTACCGCTGTAGCCCTTTTGATTGAAACAATGTGCGGCGGCCTTGAGGACGCGATCTCGCTGCGCCTCAAAGCGGGTTTCATCGCGATTTTGGGCCATAAATTATCCATTCCGGCGAGCGCCATGTGCGCACTCTGCACTTGAGATTTGCCTGAATCTGCATTATTTTAATCTAGATTAACATTTTTTCAAGCAGAAAACTGATTGAGTTATAAGGAAATTCCGTCAAAGAGGCGGCTCTTTCCGCCGTGTTTCGACCGGAGAATCAGAATAGATGAGTACCGCAGCCAGCGATCTGCCGCGTAAACCCAAGGCCCGCTTACAGGCGCCACTGCGTTTTGTTACGGCTGCCTCGCTGTTCGACGGCCACGATGCGGCAATCAACATCATGCGCCGCCTGATCCAGGCACAGGGCGTGGAGGTCATTCACCTTGGCCATAATCGCAGTGTCGACGATATCGTCCGCGCGGCTATCCAGGAGGATGCCGACGGCATTGCCGTGAGTTCCTATCAGGGCGGACATATCGAATTCTTCCGCTACATGGTCGATCGCTTGCGCGATCTGGGCGCTCCGCACATCAAGGTATTCGGTGGCGGTGGCGGCACGATTACCCCGCAAGAAATCGAAAGCCTGATGGAATATGGCGTCGAGCGCATCTATCACCCGAACGATGGTATGGAACTCGGCCTCGAAGACATGATTCGGGATCTCGTAGAGAGGACTGAAACCGGGCGTCGCGATACTGTATCGCCGACATCGGTAAGCCCTGCGAATATCACCGACATTGCCGGGATGATCTCGGCGATCGAAGAGGGTGCATTCGATGACGCCCAGCTTGTGACGTTGCGCAAGGAATGGCAGGTAAAAGCGGGCAAGGTGCCGGTCATTGGCATCACCGGAACCGGTGGTGCAGGTAAGAGCAGCGTGACCGATGAGGTGCTGAACCGTTTCCTGACATCGTTCCCCGATATGCGCGTCGCCGTGCTGGCAGTCGACCCGACGCGCCGTCGCACAGGTGGCGCGCTGCTGGGTGACCGAATTCGCATGAACACGCTGCGCTCCGAGCAGATATTCATGCGCTCGATCGCCACACGCCGGCAGCATCTGGCTACGAGTGAAATGCTCGGGGACCACATCCTGTTCCTCAAGTCGCTCGGCCACGACCTTGTTATCGTCGAAACGGCGGGCATCGGGCAGAGCGATAGCGAAATTGTCGATCTCGTGGATTTCTCGGTCTATGTCATGACGAGCGAGTACGGCGCGGCGAGTCAGCTCGAGAAAATCGACATGCTTGATTTCGCCGATTTGATTGTGCTCAACAAATATGACAAACGCGGCGCCGAAGACGCGCTCAGAGATATCCGCAAGCAGTGGAAGCGTAATCACGCGGCTTTCGATACCGCAGATGGCGACATTCCTGTCTACCCTACGATCGCGAGTCAGTTTAACGATCCGGGTATCAGCTACATGTTCTCCGAGCTATGTCGGCGCGTTGTCGACAAAGTTGGTCTCGAGAAAGACAGGTGGACCCCGGACATCGATACCTCGATCAGGGAGCCGCGTGCAACCGCGATGATCCCGGGCGCACGTATCCGCTATTTGGCAGAAATTGCCGAGCAGGGGCGAGAAATAAACAGCGCAATCGACACACAGGCCGAAATTGCGAGCCGTTTGCAGCATCTCTACGAGGCGCTCAGGTCGATAGAAGACCCGCGACTTCCGGAGAAACTGGCCGCATACCATGAGGACGCACTGACCGAAGGCGACGATCGCAGTCTGCTGGTATTACGACAGCGCTACCAGGAAGCGCTGGCTGAATTAACGCCAGAGTCGGTCCGATTGCTCGAGGAATGGCCCGCGCGCAGGGAACGCGTGCGCTCGGAAACGTACAGCTACACTGTGCGCGGCCGTGAAATCACGGGCAACAATTATCGCGAAAGCCTCAGTCACCAGAGGATTCCAAAAGTGGCGGCGCCCGATTTCAGGGACTGGGGTGAACTGCTCAGTTTCCTGTCGAAAGAAAACCTGCCCGGCGGGTATCCCTATACGGGAGGGGTTTATCCGTATCGCCGGCTCGGCGAGGACCCGACGCGCATGTTCGCAGGCGAGGGCACGCCCGAGCGCACAAACCGCCGGTTTCATTATCTCTCGCTTGGCCAGGACGCTGCGCGCCTGTCGACAGCATTCGATTCGGTGACCTTGTACGGCGAAAACCCGCACGAGCGGCCTGACATCTACGGGAAGGTCGGCAACTCGGGGGTCTCTATTGCAAGCGTCGATGACATGAAGAAGCTGTACTCGGGCTTCGATTTGTGTGCGCCGACGACATCGGTATCGATGACGATCAACGGACCAGCGCCGATGATCCTCGCTTTTTTCATGAACAGCGCTATCGATCAGCAGGTCGAAAAGCATCTGCGCGAGACTGCTCA
>CAMYMP010000140.1 GCA_947259435.1 uncultured Woeseiaceae bacterium | reverse complement strand
TCGAAATCGTCGTGCAGGTCAACGGGAAGTTGCGCGGCCGCATATCCGTTGCGGCAGATGCCGACAACGACACGGTCGGCAAGCAGGCGCTTGCCGATCCGAACGTGCAGCGCTTTGTCACGGATAAGGAAGTGCGCAAGACCATTGTGGTACCCGGACGCCTGGTCAATATCGTTGTCTAGAATTCTGACATTGGTTCTGGTCGTGCTGCTGGCTGGCTGTGGATTTCATATGCCCGGCGAACTGACCACGCCTGCCGAAATGCAGCGCACGTATATCGATCCTGTCGAGCGCAACAGTCTGTTCCATCGTGAACTGCGACGGCGGCTGCAATCGGCCGGTGTAGAGCTTGTCAGCACGCCAGCAGAAGCGACGGCCGTTCTGGTGATCAGCGCTGACGAGACCGATCAGCGCGTGCTGTCGGTGTCTGCACGAAATGTGCCGACCGAGTACGAAGTCTACTATCTGGTCGAGTACTCGTTGCTCAGCGGCGAGAAAAGGCTGCTGGAACCGCAGATCCTGACGCGGACTCGCAGCTATACCTATGACGAGACGCTGGTCCTCGGTAAAGCGCGTGAGGAACAGCTGTTGCGCGACGCCATCGTGAAGGACCTCGTACGCATTGTCGTCAAGCAACTCGCAACACTGTAAGAACCTGCCTGCGCCGATTGAAACGGTGCTTGCGGTCGGCGACGTGCCTCGGCCATCGATCGGTGCCCTGCTGCACAGGTACGGGCTGGAAATCCACTTGCAGGCCGATTGCGAACAGATCGCGGGAAGCTACTGGGGCGGCGCAGAGGCAGGCATCATTGGCAAAACTGTCTACGTGCGCGCTGACACACCGGTCCACTCATTGCTTCACGAAACCTGCCACATCGTCTGCATGACGAGCGAGCGACGCGAGAACCTCAATCGCGACGCGGGTGGCGATGAGCTCGAGGAAGCGGCTGCATGTTTTCTTCAGATCGTTCTTGCCGATCAGATCGAGGGCCTGGGGCGCGAACGCATCATGCTGGACATGGACACGTGGGGCTATAGTTTTCGTCTCGGAGATACCAGGTCGTGGTACGCGAATGATGCCGATGACGCGCGCAAGTGGTTGATTGATAGAGGGCTGCTCTCGGCTGATGGCGAAGCCACGTTCAGGCTGTGCGCCTGACTTATTGTATAGTCGGGTATGGTCTGGCCCCGCTATGTATCCTACTTCGTCGGCATCGCGCTGCTGACGTGGATGCTGACGCAACTCGAAATGTCATTTCCGGGCAGCCTCAGGCTGCACGTGTTTGTGAATCCGAGCGACCAGCTCGGCACCAGTGAGTTTTCTCCGGTCGAACTCGTCCAGCCTTTGATCATCGCTATTTGTGGCGCGTTGCTGGCGTGGGTTGCCCGCTACTGCCCATCACAACGACCGATCGCAATCCCGTTTGGTGGTGTGGCGCTCGTGTTTCTGCTTCGCGAACTCGATTATTTTCTCGATCGGTATTTCGCGGAAAACCTTTGGCAGGTACTGGTTGGTTTCGCGGCGGCGTTGATCATCGTCTATGCCTACCGCGTACGCAAGCGCATCAGGATAGCGTGGGCGCGCGTGTGGCCGTCACCGGGCCTCGCGCTCGTGTTCGCGGGAGCCGTGATTCTATTTGCGTTCGTCCATTTGGTGGGACACGAACCGCTCTGGATGTCGATACTCGGCGACGATTACCGTCGTGTCGTTAAACTCGCGGTCGAAGAGTTCATCGAGCTGCTTGGCTATTTGCTTTGGTTGATAGGTACGATCGAGTATGCGTATCAGGCTCGGGCAATCGCCTTTCGAAAGCCGCAGCGCGCTGTGCGAAGACGTCGGGAAAAGCGCCGCCACGACCAGGAGGGTCGGTTCTAGTCGGCAGCAACAAACAAAAAAGGCGAAGCCACATGTCCACACCTCTCATTTCAATTGTCTTTTTCCTCGTCGCGTCGCTGCTGGGCGCTCTTGGACAATATCTTTACAAATCCGGGGCGGATCTGGCCAACGGCTCGGTCGCAAGTTATTTGTTCAATCCGAGGTTGCTGGGCGGCGTGTTCTGTTATGTCGCCGTCATGGTGTTATTCGTCGCCGCATTCAAGAAAGGCGGCTCGTTGACTGTTCTGTATCCGATTTATGCCACAACGTTCATTTGGGCCGCATTGCTGGCGCTCGTGTTTTACGAGACACCCATCAAGCCGGTCAACGTTGGTGGCATGAGCTTGCTAGTCCTCGGCATGTATCTCATGGGGAAATGACTCGTGACGATTGACGCAGCGCTGCAAAGCGAAATATTCCTGACGTATCTGAAGATCATTGGCGGGCTGCTCCTGTTTGCGGGTCTCGCCATCGGCCTGCTGCGCGCCGCCGGCAAAGACGTGACCTCGATCATGAGTACCTACCGCGGCTGGCTCATCATGATCCCGATTGTAGTAGGCGTCATTTTCCTCGGCAGGACAGCGACGATTATCGGTGTCGCGGTACTGGCGATCTTCGGCTTCAAGGAATTCGCGCGGGCTACCGGACTTTATGACGATTGGTGGCTAACCGGGATTGTCTACGTTTCGATAGCGGCAATTGCCGTAGTGACATTCGTCGCCGATCCGAGGCTGGGCAAGCCCGGATGGTATGGGCTTTTCATGGCCATGCCGGTGTACGTCATCTCCGCAATTTTGCTGACGCCGATCTTGCGCAATCGGGCGAAGGGGCAACTGCGGCAGGTCTCTCTGGCGATCGTCGGCTTCGTCTATTTCGGCTGGATGTTCAGCCATCTGGGATTCCTGACGAATACATCAAACGCCTACGGCTATTTGTTGTTCCTGATCCTGGCGGTAGAGGTCAACGATATTGCCGCATTCACGTTCGGCAAGCTGTTCGGCAAGCGCAAGCTGTGCGAGAACATCAGCCCGAACAAAACCATCGCCGGCTCGCTCGGGGCCATTGGCGTTTCGCTCGTCATGCCGTGGTTGCTGTGGTTTTCATTTCCGCAACTGGATCCGTGGCACCTGATCATGGCCGGACTCATCGTCGGCATCGGCGGGCAGCTCGGCGATCTCGTGATCAGCTTCATCAAGCGCGACATCGGGATCAAGGATATGGGTGCCGTAATCGAAGGTCACGGCGGCATCCTGGATCGGGTCGACAGCATGATTTTCGTCGCGCCCCTCTTTTTCCATGCCGGTCGCTGGTTTCTCGGGCTGGGCTGACAGCGGAGCCGCGATGGAAGAATGGGAGTATCACCCGCCGCCTGACATCGACGCGACGATGGTCGAGCACTTGCGTGATTTTCCGCGGCAGCCTTACATGCTGGTCTATGCGATTCGCTCGGCCGCGGCGCTGCTGCTTCGCGCCTGGATGCGGCTGTATCATCGCCTCGAGATTGCAGGGCGCGAAAATCTGCCTGAACAAGGTTCCTTCATTCTCGTCTGCAACCACACCAGTCACCTCGATACGCTGTGTATGATCGCTTCGGTACCGCTGCAGAAAATTCATCGCACATTCCCGGCGGCCGCTGCCGACTACTTTTTCTCGAGTCTGCCGCGGTCGGCCGTGTCGGCGATACTGATCAACGCGCTGCCATTCGATCGCAAGGTCAAGGGTGCACAGAGCCTGAGCGTGTGCGCGGAACTGCTGAAGAACGAGGGCAATGTTCTGATCATATTCCCGGAGGGCACGCGCACGACAAATGGCGAAATGGGCCGCTTTCGCTCCGGAATCGGTCGCCTCGTTGTCGGCACCGACCTTGCCGTGATTCCTTGTCATCTGCGGGGCGGCTTCGAGGCCTGGCCAAAGGGCAAGCTGCTGCCGCGGCCGCGCAAGCTGCGATTACGAATCGGACAGCCACGCCGGTATGCGCATCTGGACAAATCCGCCACCGCTGTCTATGAGATCTGCCAGGATCTTCAGGTCCGGGTGGCCGAACTGGGGAGGCTCGACGCATGACCATCTACGATTTGAAGCCCGCATTTCAGAATCTGCTGCGGCCGGTCTGCAAGCGCCTCGCCGATGCAGGGTATTCGGCCAATCAGGTCACCGTTGCTGCGCTGCTGTTGTCCATCATCGTCGGCCTGTTGTTTGCGCTTTACCCGACAAAGCGCTGGGCGGCGTTGCTGATCCCTGTGTGGCTGTTCTTGCGCATGGCGCTCAACGCGATCGACGGCATGCTGGCAAGAGAGCACAACATGCAGAGTGACCTGGGCGGTGTCCTTAATGAACTCGGCGACGTCGTATCGGATACGGCGCTGTACCTGCCGTTTGCGGTCGTGCCGGGCATCCCGGCGATGCTCGTAGTTAGCGTCGTATTGCTGTCGGTATTGACGGAGATGGCCGGAGTTGTCGCGGTGCAGATTGGCGCGAGCCGGCGCTACGATGGACCGATGGGCAAGAGTGATCGCGCTTTCGCTTTCGGCCTGTTGGGTTTGCTGCTGGGCGTCGGGCTCGACCCGGGCTGGTGGTCAACGGCGATCCTCGCCGCGGTTGCAGTGCTCGCGGCGCTCACGACGTTCAATCGGTGTGCCAAAGCGCTAGCAGAGCGCGTGAGCCCTTAAGTGCTCAGAGAACTGTCGGGTTCGGCGCGTCGCCGTAAACCTCGTCCGGATCGAAAACCTTTTCGGTATCGGTCCATTTGAGATCGACATGACCATTTGACTGCCGGTCTTCGAACTCTGGTACTCTGCGGTAAAAGCAGCTGCGATAACCGACATGGCAACTCGCACCGCCGGCAACTTCGACGCGCAGCCAGATACAATCCTGATCGTCGTCCACAAGGAGTTGACGCACCTTCTGAATGAAGCCACTCGTCGCCCCTTTGTGCCAGAGGACCTGCCGGCTGCGACTGTAGTAATGCGCCTCGCCGGTCTTAATTGTCAGGCCCAGCGCCTCCGCGTTCATAAAGCCCTGCATGAGCAACTCGCCGGAGTCGGCATCTGTGGTAACGACCGTGATCAGGCCGCGATTATCGAATTTAGGCGCCAGATCGATGCCTTCTTCGACTTGCCCAATCGACTGTCGGGCCTGAAACTTGACCGGGGCGGCAGACATTGTGTGTCCTCTAGAATTCACTGCGCGGGCCGGCAGGATACAAGGCATAGCCGCGAGCAGCAATATTGCTATCATGCGTCCTTTTCAGCGGGCGTAAAGAGACGACGATGACGATCCATCTGCACGACACCCGACAGGGCCGCAAAGTCCTGTTCGAGCCATTGCATGAAGGCAAGGTGACGATGTATCTCTGTGGCCCGACCGTATACAACTACGCGCATATCGGCAACGCGCGCCCGGCTGTCGTGTTCGATCTGCTGGCTCGAATATTGCGGCGCCGATTCGATCTGACGTTCGCGCGCAATTTCACCGACGTGGACGACAAAATCAATGCGGCATCTATTGAGACGGGCAAGCCCATAGACGAGATTACGGCGCATTACATGAGCGCTTATAACGAAGACATGGCTGCGCTCGGCGTTTTGCCGCCCGATGTCGAGCCCCGCGCAACCCAGCACATCGATGACATGATCGCGATGATCGCTGCGTTGCTTGAACGGGGCCACGCGTACGAAGCCGAAGGCCACGTGCTGTTCGATGTCACGACTTATGAAGATTACGGCGCTCTGTCGAAGCGCGATCTGCGGGAGATGATCGCGGGCTCGCGCGTGGAGGTGGCGCCGTACAAGAAGTCGCCGCAGGATTTCGTACTGTGGAAGCCATCGACGCCGGAATTACCCGGTTGGGACTCCCCCTGGGGCCGCGGCCGGCCCGGCTGGCACATCGAATGCTCGGCGATGGCGGCCAGGCATCTGGGCGATACGATCGACATCCATGCGGGCGGGCAGGACCTCGTGTTTCCGCATCATGAAAACGAACTCGCGCAAAGCCGCTGCGCCCACGGCGGTGCCGACTTCGCGCGCTACTGGGTGCACAACGGTTTCCTGTCCATGGACCACGAGAAAATGTCGAAGTCACTGGGCAACGTCGTCCTGGTTCATGATCTGATCAAGACAATACCGGGCGAGGTCATCCGGCTTGCACTGCTTGGCGCCCATTACCGTCAGCCGCTCGACTGGTCAGAGGAAACGATCAGGGCGGCCAAACGCATGCTGGATCGCCTGTACGGGGCGATACGTGGCATCGATGTTCCAGAGGCCATGCGTGAAGCGGCACAACCGCCCGATGCGTTGGTCGCGGCTCTCGAGGACGACGTCAATACGCCCAAAGCGATGGCCGAGTTTTTTGCATTGGCGAAGACCTTGAATAAGGCAGTCGACGCCAAGGAGCAACAGCGCCTCGCGGCGACGATGCTGGCGACCGGGGATCTCATGGGACTGCTGCAGTCGGATCCTGAGGAATGGTTCGCCGGGCATGTCGACGGCGAACTGCCGTCGGACGATATAGAAGCGCTGATCGAGAAACGTAACAAGGCTCGAGCCGCCAAAGACTTTGCGACGGCCGATTCGGTGCGTGATCAATTGACGGCAGCCGGCATCAAGATCGAAGATGGGGCCGGCGGCACCACGTGGCGGCGCAGCGACTAATGAGCAACGAAGTGCAGACGGCGCAGGACGAGCTGATCGAGGAATTCCGGTTCTTTGATGACTGGATGGACCGCTATCAGTATCTCATCGATCTCGGACGGCGCCTGCCCGAGTTCCCCGAAACCGAACGCATCGATGCCAACAAGATCAAGGGCTGCCAGTCGCAGGTGTGGTTCGTCGCGAGTGAAGAGGATGGCAGGCTGAATTTCCGCGCGATTTCCGACGCGGCGATCGTGTCGGGATTGATCGCGATGCTGCTGCGCATATACAGCGGCCGCAAGCCACAGGAAATACTCGACACACCGCCGACTTTCGTGGCGGCCCTGGAACTCGAGCAGCATCTGAGCCCGACGCGGAGCAACGGACTGTCGTCGATGCTCAACGCCATTCGCTCCTTCGCCACCGAGGCGCTGCAGGCGGCTTGATGATCAAGGCGCTGGGTACTTTGTTGGCCTGGCCGCTGCTCATGCTGGTTTGGCTGTACCGCTTTGCAATTTCGCCCTGGCTCGGTAACAACTGCCGCTTTGAACCGAGCTGTTCGCAATACGCGCTCGAGGCGCTGCGCGAGCACGGTGCGTTTCGAGGGACGTGGCTCACCGCAAGACGCATTGCGCGCTGTCACCCGTGGGGCGGGTCCGGCTACGACCCGGTACCAAAAAAGGAAAACGACGATGCTGAAGCCGGTTGACGCCGGCCGAGAGCTGCTCAGCCCGCTGACCAATCTGTCGGTCCTGTTTTCGTGGCTGACCTTGTTTCTGATCGTCGAGTTTGCCGTAAGCGGCGGTATTCTCGGCCTGCTCCTTTTACTGCTGGTGCTTCCGGCGTTCTTTCGCTACCTCATGCGGATTCTCGAGTCCCGTGCCAGAGGGCAGGATCCGGGACCGCTGAATGTCGACGATCTGCTTTGGTTCGGCAATGCCTGGAGTTTGTTTGTGATCGTTCACGCCGCGGTCGTGATTTACGCAACGTATTTCCTGGGCAGCAAATTCGGGCTCGCTGCGATGCTTGTCGCGAACCTGTTGCTCGCTGCTGTGATACCTGCATCACTGGCGGTGCTCGCGATTACGCGAAACCCGGTGGAGTGCCTGATGCCGAGGTCCGTTGGCGGACTCATTCGCCGCTGCGGCGCCAGCTACTGGATGCTGCCGAGCTACTTTCTCGTTGTTTGTGGCTTTGTCGGGTGGCTGAGTACGCGGCGCGTGCCAGATTTCCTGCTGGAGCTGCTTGCGGCGTATCTCGTCTTCGCTTTCTTCGCGCTGGTCGGCGCGGTCGTTCGGCCACATCAGTTTCACGACGAGGTCAGGATTCACGAGCCGGCCGAGCCCGAGCAGGAATTGCTGGATGAACAGCTGCAAAGGGCACGCACGCATGCGCTGAACCATGCGTACGGCTTCATCAGCCGGGGCAATCGCGCCGGCGGCTTCAAACATATTCGCGACTGGCTCGGGAAGGATCCGGAACCCGACGGCGCGTGGCAATGGTTTTTCGATCAAATGCTGCTGTGGGAGATCAAGGAGCCGGCGTTCGTATTTGCACAAACCTACCTGAGCCGGCTCGTGCATGATGGCGACTATGTCGCGGCTGTGAAAGTCATGTTGCGCTGTCGTCTGATCAACGAGGCGTGGCAGCCGCTGCCCAACGACAGGGAACTCGCTATCGAGGCCGCTGAACAGTGTGGCAATGACGAATTGACGCGTTCCCTGTAACTTCGCCTATGCGCCGGCTTTATGTTTACGCGTACGCACAGTGTTATAAAAGTGTGCCGCGGCCAGCACCAGCGCGCCCACGATTGTAAAGAAGCGGTCGGCGGCCAGGCCAAGCTGCGAATGCGCCACGGTAGCGCCGATCACCAGCGTGAGCATGCCCACGGTGCCCGCGATCACTATCCTGAGGTTGCGGTGGTGGAGAAATCCTAACCCAAGCGCGACGATACTCAGCGGCAGCACGATGGTCAGCATCTGCAAATGCAGGTGACCTTCTGCGAACTGGGCGAGAAACGGCAGA
>CAMYMP010000139.1 GCA_947259435.1 uncultured Woeseiaceae bacterium | reverse complement strand
ATCGTCACATAGCCGAGCAGATTGTCGTCGAAGCTGTAACCCAGACTCAGCTTCGGCTGCAGTTCCCTGAATGTCTCGCTGCGGCCCTGCGTCGTGTCCCTGGGTGTCTCAACGTCATAACGAAATGCGACCGTGGCTTCGAGAGCGTCGCTTATGTCATAACTGAGATGGCCAAACGCCGCGTAGTTCTCGAGTTCGAGATCCTGTGCCGCTGGCGGCACTGGCGTGCCGAAAAAGGTTGTCGCCAGTGAACGGAACCGATCCTGAGTGAAGAAGTGCGCTCCGGCCACCCAGCGCAGCGTCGACTCCGTGTCGGAAACCACGCGCAGTTCCTGAGCGAAGGTCTGCGACTCGTCGATGACGATGATATCGATCGCCTCGACCAGCGTTTGGTCGAGGTCCTGATCATTGCCCGAATCGACGTCGGTGTACGACGTGATCGACGTCAGCGTGCCCCACCCGAGGTCGTAATCGATCTTCGCCGAGAACTCCTTCGAATCGACGAAAGACACGCCAATGCGATTCGACTGAATCTCGTAGGTCGGGTTGCCAAAAAATATTGGCGGGTCCGGCGGGGGCAACGGCAAGACGCCTTCGCTCCCGGGCATGAAATAGCCCGAGCCGCCTTCCTGGTCGAGGATTTGCCCCTTCAAGTCGATCGAGAGTCTGTCCGTCGGCTTGTAGAGCAGCTGCCCGCGAAACGAAACTGCTTCCTTGAAATCCACTTCCTCGTTATCCAGATACGCGTTCTTGAGCTGACCTTTACGATCCTGCACGCGCATTGACGCACGGTAGAGCAGCGTGTCGTCGATGACGGGCCCCGAGGCGCTCGCCGCAACCGTCAAGTCCTGCCCCTGTGCCGCCGACAGGCGCAGATTGTATTCAGGGTCAGTTGTTGGCTGCCGCGTCGTGATCAGAACGGCGCCTCCGATTGCGTTGCGCCCGTAAAGAGCTCCCTGCGGTCCCCGCAGAACGACGACATTCTCGATATCGAACAGATCCTGCGTTGTCAGAAGATTGTTGGTTGCGCTGACGCCGTCGACGCGAAACGACACGGGCGGTTGACCGGTGCCGCGATTCTGTCTGACGCCACGAATCACGAGCGTGCTGATGCCGACTTCCTGATCGTCGGAAAAACGCAGATTCGGCGTCAGCGAGGCGACGCGATTGATGCGCTCGATCCGGTGCCGCTCGATATCCTCCGGAGTAAAAGCCGTGATCGAGTCCGGGACATCCGACAGGTTCTCGGCCCGAAAGCGCGAGGTCACGACGATTTCCTCGAGCGGGCCATCGGCGTCCGCGGCCATGCTCTTGTTAATATTTTGCGCTAGTCTACCGAGTGAAACACGTTGACACCATTGCAACCAAGGGGGACCGCTATGACGTATCGCACACCTATCATGCTTCTTCTCGCCGGCATCGCGGTTTTCTGCATTGCGCCCCAAAGCGCATGGGCAGACATCAGCGAAATTGCCCCGCCCGCGGCAGATGAAACGCTCATCTACGTCATTCGGGAAAGCCGACTCCTCGGCAGGGCGAACGGTTACTGGATCGCCCTCAACGATCAGACTGTCGCCCGTGTCAGAAACAAGAAACACGCCATCGTGCGCGCAAAAGCCGGACTGCTTACGCTGAGTCTTGCAAATTCCGGCTACATTTTTGCCGCGACCACGATCGACAATCGCCCCGGGGAAACGGTCTACCTGAGATGGCGACTCGGCGATACGGACCTTACGGAAATCGACGCGTCGGCCGCCAGCAAGCTGCTGAAAAAGTCGAAGCAAATGGATCCCCTTGACGCGCCGCTGCCGAACAAAGAACACATGGCGGTTTTGATGAACCTGTCGCGACTCGGATTTGATTTGATGCGGCCCGGCACAAGCCAGCTTGCGCCTGACAATGAGCACGCCGTCATCACGTTTTTCCGGCGCAAGGAAGCTGACGAACTCGACTTTGGCGTCTGGAGTGAAAACGGCTTTATCGGCACCCTTGCCGCTAACGAGGCAGCCAGCATTGCCGTACCGCCGGGCACCCACTTTTTCATGGCCGCCAATCTTGGGACGACGCTACTCAAAGCACAGGTAGAGGCAGGTAAGCGTTATTACGTCTGGTTCGACTACGGCAAGATGATGGGCCGCGTTCGCCTGACGCCGATTACACGGGAACAGTCGAACGACCTGCAGGGGTGGCTGAAGAAAGTCAGCCACGTAGAGCTGAACCCGTCCTCTATGTCACCACGGGTCCGTGGGCGCGAGGAAGTCGTGGCCGCTGTCGTACGCTCCGCGGCGGCGAAGGCCAAAAGCGGCCAGGCGGACTTTCACCCTATGGCTGCTGAACACGCCTATTGATGCGTCGTCGCGGCGGTCCGACTCGTCCGTACAAGCGTCTTGTTGTGAAAAAGCAACAATCGAAGCGTACCTTCTTTATGTTAGGATTCGGACGGTTATTGGCCTAATTCGGGCCGAACATCGGGGGTTAGACACACGAAAGGGCCTTTGACCCTGGCTGCGGCGCTGCCGGCGCTGCTTCTCGCAACCGGCACCACGGCCGCAGCGGAACTCGAAGAAATAACCGTTACGGCGACCAAACGCGAGTCGACGATTCAGGACGTGCCGTTTTCAATCAATGCGCAGACGCAGCAAGACATTCAGCGCTCAGGCGCTGGTACGCTCGAGGATCTCGCAAGAAATGTCGCGGGACTGACAATTCAGAACCTCGGCCCCGGCCAGAGCCAGGTCGCAATTCGCGGTGTGTCGGCAGGCCAGATCGTTCGTGACCAGCCTGGCGTCAAAGAGCAGGTGGGTGTCTACATGGACGAGTCGATCATATCCATGTCGTTGTTTACGCCAGATTTCGATCTGTTTGACTTAAACCGCGTAGAAACGCTGCGCGGGCCGCAGGGTACCCTGTTCGGCTCGGGCTCCATCGGCGGCACGATTCGCTATATTACGAATCAGCCAAGCATGGACGGGTTCGAAGGCTCGGTTGAACTCAATGTCAATTCGGTCACCGACGGCGGCACGGGTGGCCACGTCAAGGGCATGGTCAACATGCCGCTGTCGGATACCGCGGCGTTGCGTGCCGTCGGTTACACGACCGAGTACGGCGGATTTATTGACGCGTTTATCGAGGGCGGCGGCAAAAAGGAAGACGTCGACAGCGGCAACCGCACGGGTGGCCGCGTGGCAGTGACATTCATGCCGAGCGACACGCTCACGATTACACCGCGCGTTATCTACCAGAAGATCGATACGGACGGCTTCAACCGCCAGGAAGTCTTCAACCTGTTCGCCAATCCATACACGACAACGCGTCCGCCGATTCAGCTCAAGGAACGTGAACAGCACCTGCTGCTCCGTGAAGGCTTTGAGGACAAAACGACGCTCGCCGATCTCCTCGTCGAAGCGTCTTTCGATAGCTTCGATTTGACTTTCGCTGGCAGTTTGTTGGATCGCGACATTCTCGTCAGCCGTGACGCCAGCGCCCTGAGTGGTAGTGTCAGCGTAAACCCGTTCGGCGGACTTGGATTCCCCGAGGCCGAGGTCGCGCGGCCATCAAACTTGCAGGACAGGACCGATCTCAGGCAAACAACTTTCGAACTCAGGTTCAGTTCGAACTCGAGCGGCCCCTTGCAGTGGCTTGTTGGTGTGTTTACGTCCCAGGTAGATCGTGACTATGGGCAGACGTTGCCGACGCCGGGTTACGACGCTATCGTCGATTCACTTCTAGGTGCGGGAACATCGGCCGCTGTCGCAAACGGGGTCGCACCTCCTGACTCGCCGTTCGCATCGGCACTGCCGTACGACATCAAGCAATCGGCAATATTCGGCGAAGTCTCTTACGATGTCAGCGATGTCTTTCGGTTGACAGTCGGTGGTCGCTTCTATGACTTCAGTGAAGTGCGCGATATCGTTTTCGGCGGCATATTTGCCGACCCAGCCGACCAGACCGACAAGACATCATCGGACGGGTTCACCCCTCGGGTACTCGCCAGCTTTGACCTAAACGATAACGTGACTTTGAACGCACAGGCATCACAGGGTTTCAGACTGGGTGGCGTCAATGATCCGCTGAACGTACCGCTGTGTACGCCTGAGGACTTGGCCATTTTTGGTGGCATTACCGAGTACAGCGACGAGAAACTGTGGAACTACGAAGCAGGCATTAAATCGAGATTCGACAACGGTGTTACATTAAACGCCGCTGTGTTTTATGCTGACATGGAAGATCTGCAGGTGACGCTCGACGCGGGCAGTTGCTCTTCGCGCATTTCGTTCAATGTCGATAAGGCACACTCAAGCGGCATTGAAGTCGAACTCACCGCGAAGCCCTCGGATTCATTCGAGTTTTCGGTCGCGGGCAGCGCACTCTCAGCAGAATTTGATTCGACGGCGATTGACGCCCTGGGCAACACGCTCGGCGGCGTGGAGAAGGGTAACCGGCTCGCTTCCGTTCCTGAGTTTCAGGTCGCCGCAACCGGTACCTGGTTCTTCCCGCTGTCGTGGATGGGCGGATCTGACGGTTACGTGAACGCGACAGTGCAGCATGTAGGCGACCGGATCACGCAGCCAACCGATCAACTGCCGGGCGCTGGAGACTTCGCCCACGATCTGGCCTATGCGGGAATGACAGGACTCGAGGTTACCAGTGTCGATTTAGAGCTTGATCCCTATACGCTCGTCAACCTGAGTGCCGGCATTGTCAAGGAAACATGGGAAGCGGTGCTCTACGTACACAACCTAAGTGATGAGAACGCCAACCTGTCCTTCGACCGCGAACGCGGTGGCCGTGCGCGGCTGTCGTTCCGCACCAACCAGCCTCGCACATTGGGATTAACGTTCCGCAAGGGTTTCGGCGACTAGTAAAAGCTGCTCTACAGGAGCCCGGCGCTTCGGCGCCGGGCTTTTTTTATGGCGCGCGCACGGCGACAGACTTGATCTGTGCAAATACCTCGTCGCCTTGCCGTAACTGAAGCTCGCGGATGGATCGGCGCGTTACTCGCGCGGTAATTCGATCCTCTCCCATCGCGAGCCGTACAAGTGCAGAAGGACCGGCGTCTGACTCGATGGCATCGACTTGCGCCGGTACGATATTGAGAATCGTGCTGCTGTCCGGCCGTGCGCGGCACAAGCTGACGTCGCTCGCACGAATGCGCAGTCGCACGGTTGCGCCGTTCTCGCCGGCGTTGCCTGGCACCCAGAGATTGCCTCCCGAACATTGCAAGCGGGTCAGGTCGTCGGCGGCGTCGTATGCCTCGACCGCGCCCTGAATAACCGAGCCGGCTTCTCTGCCGGACAGGATCGGCAGATCGGTGCGCACAAGCACGGACTGCACATCACCGTCAGCAACGACACGGCCGCCGTCGATAACCACCAGGTGATCGCACAAACGGCTGACTTCATCGATGTTGTGACTGACGTAAATGATCGGCACGTCGCCCTCAGCGTGCAGCCGATCCAGAAACGGCAATATTTCTTCCTTTCGCTCCTGGTCGAGCGACGCGAGCGGCTCATCCATGAGCACGAAACGCGGCGCGCAGAGCAACGCTCTTGCGATGGCTACCCGCTGCGCCTCGCCGCCTGAGAGTTCGTCGGGTTTGCGGCCGAGAAGCCGTTCGATCCCGAGCAAGCCGATGACGTGATCGACGTCCGGGCCGCCGTTGTGCTCGCGGCGGCGCAAGCCATACTCGATGTTGCGGCGTACATCGAGATGCGCAAACAGACGCGGCTCCTGAAACACATAACCAATATCGCGTTCATGCACCGCGCGCCAGATGTTCGACTCGTTGTCCTGCCAGACGTCGCCCGCAACCACGAGCTTTCCGGTCGCCGGCCGCTCGAGCCCCGCGATACAGCGCAACAATGACGTCTTTCCCGCGCCCGACGCGCCGAATACGCCGGTTATGCCGCGCAGCGGCAGATCCAGCTCGACGTCGAGCGCAAACTCGGGCCGCTGCAACGCGTAGCGAACATGCACTGTGCTTGCCGCATTCATTGCGTTCGCCATTTTCGGTTGACGAAGAACATCGAGAACAGCGCGATGAATGCAACCACAAGCAGCAGCGCAGACAGCTGATGCGCGGCCTGATAATTGAGTGACTCGACCTGATCGTAGATCGCGATCGAAATCACGCGCGTCTCGCCAGGGATGTTTCCGCCGACCATCAGCACGACACCGAACTCACCCAGCGTATGTGCAAAGCTCAATACAACGGCGCTTAGATAGCCCCGCACCGAAAGCGGCAGCGCAACCGAGAAAAATGCATCCATTTTGCTGGCGCCCAGGGTCCAGGCGGCTTCGAGATTGCGCTGCCCAAGCGACTCGAATCCGACAACCAGCGGCTGCACGGCGAAAGGAAGGCTGTACAAACACGAGGCGACAACCAGGCCGGCGAACGAGAACGTCAGGGCGTTGCCGGTCAGTTCCACCCACCAGCTGCCGATCCCGCCGCCCGGTCCGAGAACGATCAGCAAATAGAAGCCCATTACGGTTGGCGGCAGGACGATCGGCAGCGCAACGGTGGTCTGCACAAACGTCTTCCAGCGTGACGACGTCTGCGCCAGCCACCACGCAATGGGCGTGCCGATGATCATCAGCAATATCGTCGTAATTGCCGCTAGCTGAACAGACAACCATAACGGCTGGAACAGTGTATCGGCGCTCATTGCGGAACCGTGTACCCGTGGTCGCGTATTATCTGCCTTGCGACCGGGCCGTGCAGAAAACCGACAAAGCCTGCAGCGGCCTCATTTGACAACGCTCTTTGCAACAGGATCGCCTGCTGTTCGAGCGGTTCGTGCATCGATGCGGGCACCGGCCATTGGCATGTCGCTGTCGGCAGGCGCGCATCGAGCGCCTGTGAACGTGAGATCAGCCCAAGGCTTGCGTTACCCGAGGCAACGAAGTGCAGCGTCTGCGAGATGTTTTCACCGAAGACGAGTTGGAGTTTTACGATTGACCACAGGCCCGCGCCCACGAGAAACTGTTTCGCCGCGACACCATATGGCGCCGTCAACGGATTCGCGATCGCGAGCCGTTTCGAACCGAGCTTCGTCAATTGTTCCATGCAGTCTTTGCCGTCCAGGTCCTCATCGCGTGACCACAGCGTTAGCGCACCGACCGCATAGGTAAAACGCGTGCCCTCAATACCGAGGCCGGATTCTTCGAGTAAACGGGGACGCTCCTGATCGGCGGCAAGCAGGACGTCGAACGGCGCACCATTGACGATTTGTGCATAGAGCTTGCCAGTAGAGGCCGTCGTGACCCGAACCG
>CAMYMP010000138.1 GCA_947259435.1 uncultured Woeseiaceae bacterium | reverse complement strand
GGTTGCAGACCAGAGTGATGCGGCCATCTGTTCGCGGGAATGCGGCCATGCCGTCATGAGCTCCCGGCACCCGCAGGCCGTCGCTCATCATATCGCCGGCTCAGGATACTGATTTGTAGCGGTAACCCTGCGGTAGATCCAGGATGCCGTTGGGGTCTGGACGAAGCGGCCCGACTTTGGCGTCCCCGGCGCGGCAAGGCGTTGACAGGGCAGGGCCCGAAGCTGCGACAGCGAGAAGTTGCAGAAAACGACGTCGATCCATGATTTTCGGGTCCACTCCTTAGATGGTCGCCAATCATAGCGGCTGAACGCGACAAGTTGAAGACAGCGTCCGGCAGGCGCGACAGCGATATCTTCTTGCCTGTGCAATAATCGCCGCCATGCAAAAACGGACAAAGATAGTCGCGACGCTGGGTCCGGCGACGGACCACAAAAAAGTTCTGCGTAAGATGATTCGGGCGGGTCTTGACGTTGCGCGCCTGAATTTCTCCCATGGCGACGCCGACGAGCATCGCCGGCGCGCAAAGCGGCTGCGGGCTGCGGCGACAAAATGCGGCCGCAACATCGGCGTCATGGGCGATCTGCAGGGGCCGAAGATTCGTGTCAAGCGCTTCAAGGACCATAGTGTTGAACTGGCTGACGGTGCCGCGTTCTTTCTCGACAGCGCGCTCGGTTATGAAGACGGAACAGAGGAGGGCGTCGGCGTCGCGCTGGACACGCTGCACGAGGACGTAACTGCCGGGAATGTCCTGTTATTGAACGATGGCCTGATCTCGCTTGAGGTAGATCGCGTCGACGGCACGCGAATTCACACGACGGTCGTGAATGGCGGCATCCTCTCGGATCACAAGGGAATCAACAAGAAAGGCGGCGGGCTGTCGGCGTCTGCGCTGACCGACATCGACCGGCAGAACATCCATCTGGCCGCGGAACTTGAAATGGATTTCCTCGCCGTGTCTTTTGTTCGCAGCGCGGAGGATGTCATCGAAGCTCGACGCCTGTTTGAAGAGGCGGGCGGCAAAGGCCTGATCGTCGCCAAGATCGAACGGACGGAGGCAGTCGCCAACATAGACGAAATCATCGAAGCCGCTGACGTGATCATGGTAGCGCGCGGCGACCTTGGCGTTGAAATGGGTTATGCCGAGTTGACGGGCATACAGAAAAAGCTGATTCGCATGACGCGCAAGGGCAGCAAGATCGTGATTACGGCGACACAGATGATGGAGTCGATGATTCAACATCCGGTCCCGACGCGCGCCGAGGTGTCCGACGTCTCCAACGCGGTCATGGACGGCACCGATGCCGTGATGTTGTCCGGGGAAACGGCCGTTGGCAAGTTTCCGGTCAAAGCGATACAGGCGATGGCCGAAGTCTGTATCGGTGCGGAAAAGTATCCGCTTGTCGCCGGCGCGACGCGGCATCGAATGGATGAATACTTCCGGCACGTCGATGAAGCTATCGCGATGGCAACCATGTACACGGCCAATCATCTGAACGTCAAAGCGATCATCGCATTGACCGAGTCTGGCTCGACGACGCGCTGGTTGTCGCGAATTCGGTCGGACATCCCGATTTATGCGTTCACGCCATATCCCGCCACGAGTCGACGCGTGGCGTTATACCGCGGTGTGTATCCAGTTGCGTTTGAAATCCAGCAAGCGGATCGCGATCGGCTTTACGGCGACATGTTCGCGACGCTGCTGGCCAACGAGCTTGTCAGGGTCGGCGATCTGGTTATTTTGACTCGGGGCGATCTGCACGGCGTGTCGGGAAGCACGAACTCAATGACGATTCTCGAGGTGCTCGATCGGTGAGACGCTGGTTTGTGCGCCTCGCTGGAGGCCTGGTTGTTGCTGCGGCCGTGCTCGCCGGGCTTGCATGGCTGACACTGCGCGGCAGTCTTCCCGATCTCGACGGTCAGGTTTCGGTCGACGGTCTTGGCGCAGACGCGACGATCGAGAGGGACGGCCATGGCATCCCGACGATAACGGCGAGTACGCGAGAAGATCTCGCCTTTGCCACAGGGTTTGCCCATGGTCAGGATCGGTTTTTTCAAATGGACCTGATTCGGCGTCGCTCGGCCGGCGAGCTGTCGGAACTGTTCGGTGGCGTCGCGGTTGCAAGTGATAAACGCTTTCGCTTTCATCGCTTCCGCGCGCGGGCCGAGGCGGCAATGGCCGCCATGCCGGCAGGCGAGTCCGCGCTGCTGCGCCACTATGCCGATGGCGTCAATGCCGGGCTCAGAAGTCTTGCCGCAAAGCCATTCGAGTATTATCTGCTGCGCGTCGATCCCGATCCCTGGATGGCGGAGGATTCGGTACTGGTCGTCTATACGATGTTCATTAATCTGACCGACGAACGCGCGAGAAGGGACATACAGCGCGGGCTCGCGAATCGCATTTTACCGCCGGAGATCTATGCATGGATGTATCCACAGGGCACGCCCTGGGATGCGCCATTGATGGGGCAGGCGCGTCCGGTCGCCACCGTGCCTTCGGCCGCGGTCATGTCGATACGCGATGTGCCCGATACCGCGCCGCCGTCGCGCGAGCTTGGCAAGCCCATGCTGAACGGCAGCAACAACTGGGCGGTCGGCGGCATGCTGACACCTTCGGGGCGCGCCATCGTGTCGAACGACATGCACCTCGGCCTGCAGGCGCCAAATATCTACTATCAGGCGAGGCTCGTCGTTACCGGCAGCGAGTCGTGCGACGTTGCTGGCGTAACCCTGCCCGGGGCGCCGTTCATCGTCGCCGGCAGCAATACAATGGTGGCCTGGGGTTATACGAACAGCTACGGTGACTGGTCGGACGCCGTGATTTTACGTCCAGGAACGAACCCTGATACTTACATGACGCCGGCTGGCGACCTGCCGTTCTCCGAGTTTACTGAGCGCATCAACGTCAAACAGTCAGATCCTGTCGAGATTACAATTCGCGAGACAATCTGGGGGCCGGTGGACGAGAGTGTCGACTACCCCGATGGCGAAATTGCAGTCAGCTGGATCGCGCACCGGAGCGATGCCGTAAATCTGCGAATGGTCGACCTCGAAAGCGCCGACTCGGTGTCCTCCGCACTCGATATCGCGAATACGATGGGTATGCCGCCGCAGAACTTCGTCGCGGGCGACGCCGGCGGCGACATCGCTTGGACGATCACGGGCAAGATACCGAAGCGTGGCGATTTCGATCCGATGTTACCCGCAGACTGGAGCAAGTCTCCGGGTTGGTCGGGCTGGGTTGCGGCTGAGGACTACCCGCGCATCGTCAATCCCGAGAGCCGGCGCCTCTGGTCAGCGAACGCCCGCGTCGCGGATGGGCAGGCTCTGGATATCATTGGCGATGGCGGTTACGACCTCGGCGCGAGGGCGCGGCAGATTCGCGAAAGATTACTGGCAAAAGACACTTTCACGCCGGTTGACATGCTGGCCATTCAGATCGATGACCGCGCGCTCTTCCTGGCGCGCTGGCGCGATTTATTAATCGATGTGCTGGATGACGAGACAATTGCGGGTGACGCCCAACTTACAGAGTATCGGCGCCTCGCTGAACAATGGATTCCGCGGGCGGCGCCTGAGTCCGTGGGTTACCGGCTCGTTCGTGCATTTCGGCTCGAGGTTCAGGCGCGTGTTTTTCATGCATTGATGGCGCCGGTGCGCGATGTTTACGGTGACGACGTGAAGCTGCGAATAAGCAATCAGTTCGAAGCACCGCTCTGGTCAGTCGTAACCGAGCAGCCGGAGCATCTGCTGCCCGCCGATTACGACAGCTGGCGCGACCTGATGGTTGCGGCTGTGCAGGGAAACATTCGTTATTTCGAAGAGAATTTCGAGGGATCGCTTGCGGACCGGAGCTGGGGCGAGCGTAATACGGCGACGATCCAGCATCCGCTCAGTCGTGCACTGCCGATGCTCGCGGAGTATCTGGACATGCCACGCGAGCCTTTGGCCGGAGATGTCGATCTGCCAAAGGCGCAGGGCCCGAATTTCGGCGCGTCGGAACGGTTTTCGGTGTCACCGGGTGATGAGGCGAATGGCCTGATGCATATGCCGGCGGGTCAAAGCGGCCATCCCTTGTCAGACTTTTACCGGCGCGGTCACGAAGACTGGGTGCGAGGCCAACCCAGCCCGTTCCTGCCGGGCGCGACACAACATAAGCTGATTCTGTTGCCCGCTACGAACTAGAAGCGAGAATCGATCGATTTCCGGTAAGATGGCCGTTGCATGACAACGACCGGACTAAAGCATGGCTGAGAGTAAATTTACTGGAACCAGTACCTACGTCGCGACCGACGACCTGATGACGGCCGTCAATGCGGCTGTCACGCTCGAGCGGCCGATACTGGTCAAAGGTGAGCCCGGCACGGGCAAAACGCAGCTCGCGATCGAAGTTGCGGGTTCATTAGGCAAGCCGCTTTTCGAGTGGCATATCAAGTCCACCACCAAAGCGCAGCAAGGGCTTTATGAATACGATGCGGTTGCGCGGCTGCGTGATTCGCAACTCGGCGATGACCGCGTGCATGACATCTCGAACTACATAGTTCGCGGCAAAGTGTGGGAAGCCTTTGAGTCCGACGAACAACCTGTGCTCCTCATCGATGAAGTGGACAAAGCGGATATCGAGTTTCCAAATGACTTACTGCGCGAACTTGATCGAATGGAATTTTACGTCTATGAAACAAAGCGACTCGTCAAAGCCGCGCATCGCCCGATCATTGTGATCACGAGCAACAATGAAAAAGAGTTGCCGGATGCTTTTCTGCGACGTTGCTTTTTTCATTACATCAAGTTTCCTGACAAAAACACGATGCAAAAAATCGTCGATGT
>CAMYMP010000137.1 GCA_947259435.1 uncultured Woeseiaceae bacterium | reverse complement strand
CGATCTTTGACGGTGCGCCCTTGAAGTCTTTCGACGTTTGCGGCTTTTCAGCCGTACCCAGCTCGAAGACGCTCTTGCCGTCCCCTGCCAATGCGGGAACAGCGATGGCGGTTGCCAGTAGGCCTACCGCTGCGGTTCTGACAAATGTTTGTGCTTTCATTTCTGTTTCCTCTCATCAATAGTCGATAGCGCCATAGCGCCATAGCGTCGAGTATCGGTCTGTCGAAGTGGAGACTCAGGCCATTAGGCGCCAGAAAAACGCCGGTCCGACAGGTACGCGTGCGCAACGCCTCAGAGTGCGGGTTTGTAGCGCTCTGCCTGGGAAAATTTGATGGGCCTTCCCGCTACCGGCGCGTTCGTGGCTGCCAACCCGTTGATCGCCGCAGCGAACTCGACCGGCCATTTACTGCTGACTCGCTGTCCCACCGCCGACAAGTCTTCGCCCGGGCGTGGCTCGGCAACCCTCAAGCGCAAACCGCCTATGCTGTTACGCTCGCTCGCAGATAGCTGCCTCAGGCTAAAGACCGACGCCCGCAGTGTGTCGCGAAAGTGGTCGAAACCCATCGCCACCAGCATGAACTTCTGCTCCGGGGACTGCACCAGCATGTAGTACAGACTGACGGTCTTGTCTTTACTGTTGTCTTCGTAACGCAACACCTCGGCCGGCCAACTGCCCACTGTTAGCGTCCGGCGTTCGGCAGGTTCTATTCCTGCTTCGACACGCATTTTTTGCACCATACCGTCGATGAGCTCGCTGATGGTTGCAGTGTCGTTGGTGCTGCCAAGGGCCAGGTAGGCGCCTCCATCAGGTTCCGCTGCGGCGACAAAACGCGGGGTATTGGTCGTTTTCCATTTTTCCGGGAAGGTGATGGTGAAATCGAGATCGGCATTGCGAAAGCTCTCGCCGACAAAGACACCCTGCTGAGGATTCTGCCGCCCTACCCACATACCGTTGAGGTATCTGTATAGCTGCACCTGGTCAGCAATTGGCGCGACAGGCGTGACCGATAGCGACGCTGACTCGCGGCTGATATCGGCAACCCGGGCTGGCGTGGTGGGGTGGCTGTCAAAAAAACTCGCCGAGCGCTTCTCGCCGGTCAGCACTTCCACGGTGCGCTCTATCCCGCGAAGCGCGTCGGCCAGCGACGATGGATTGTAGCCTGCATCCGCCGCCAGTCTCATGCCGTAGGCATCCGCCTCGCTCTCCTGGTCCCGGCTGAAGCTGGCAAGATAGACCTGGCCTGCCGCCTCTATCGGTGCATTGATCAGATCGCCAAGCGCCTTGCTTACCACCCCTACCGCACGCCCGGGCAGGGTGATCAGGCCCACGTCCACGCTGCGGCCAATCTGCCGCGCGTGGTGGCGCCGGGTAACATGGCTGATCTCATGGGCCAGTACGCCGGCCAGTTCTGCCTCGTCATTCATCTGCGCCAGCAGACCACGGGACACATAGATATAGCCCCCCGGGGATGCAAAGGCGTTCGGCTCAAACTGGTCAACTATGGCAAAGCGGAACGTATACGGGGTCGGTCCCAGCGCCGTCACCAGTCGCGCAGCCACGCCCTGCAGGTAGGCATCCAGTTCCGGATCGGCGTAAAGGCCAATTTGATCTCGCACCTGAACTGACATTTCACTCCCCACTCTCTCCTCGATCTCGGGGGTGATGACCGTCGTGGCGCACCCGGACAACAGGGCGATCGACAGCAAAACAGCGGCGGATAGTCGCAAGCGGTTCGGGTCGGACTTTCTCTGCATCTTGCTTTCCCAGCTATTCACACCGTGATCCTCAGTCTTTGCCCGCAACGACGGACCCCTCCGGTGGATACGCGATCGTGTCCCTGATTTCCTTTCGGTACTCGGCAGTGAAATCCGGGAACGGCAGGTGATGAGCGGCTATCCACTCTCGCACCTGCTCTTCCGCGGCGTGTTGCCGTTCAGGATCGGGTGCGGAGTCCCGGCCGTGGTACACCGTTCGAGATGGAAGGGCGAACGCCGTGCCCGCGTCCTTGACGATGTCCATGATTCGGAGAAACAGATCTTCCTGGACGGCGAGAAACTCGTCCCAGTCCGTGGAGTCTACGTAAGCGCGGATGTCGACATTGAGTGAGAAGGCACCGAAACCGCTTGCGCGCACGCGCGCCGGTGCCATGGTGACGCGCGGGTGTGCAATCAGCATCTCGCGAAGCCTGGTAAGCACCAGGCGCAACTGATCCGGAGTCGTCTCGTAACGCAGTGCGAGGGTCTGACTGAACATGAGACGATCGCGCTTGGCCAGGTTCACAATGTGCATGTTTGAAAACTCGGCGTTCGGGATCGTCGTGATGGTTCGATCGATACCGCGGATGCGGGTGGACCGTAGCCCGATCTCCTCGACGGTACCGATGCGCAACCAGCCGGATGAGGGATCTTCGCCGTAGCGGCAGAACTCCCCGACGCGCACCGGACGATCGGCGTAGAGGTTGAGGGTCCCCAGGAAGTTCTCCAGGGAACTTCTGGCCGCCAACGCGATCCCGAGACCGCCTACGCCGGCACCTGCGACCAAGCCGTAAACGGGAATGCCGAGGTTGTGCGCCACGCGGAAAGCGACCACGAGCATCGCGACAATACCGACGGATTGAATAACGAGACGCATCAGGTTGACGTCCCGGTGCACAGCGCCTGTCCGAGGTGAGACGATCTCGGCTATCCGGCGCGCGGTGAGCCAGATGAACCAGATTCCCGCGATCCCGTTGGCGATTTCCAGCACGACCTCGGGCATCTCGGTCGCCGCGCCCGTCACATTGATCTGCCGTGCGGCGAGAAACTGAACGACGATCGCGGAGCCAGAAATGGTCGCCGGCGCGATGCTATAACGCATGTAAGAACCTAGCGAGCTGTCACGGGGTTTTCGTTTAACCCAACGAAGAACCACGATCACCGCCGCGAAGGCAAGGCCGAAGAGCAGCGCCAGTGCAAACCACTTCCAGAGGACCTGGCCGAAGACCGGCGTATTCGCCCAGTCGGGGAGCGCCTCGACCCCTCTCATCGGAATCAGCCATCCGGTAAGCAGTTGATTGCTCCGGTATACGTTTTCGATCGGCATCGGGCGCAGGTAAGGCAGGTCACGTGTCGTCTCGTAGAAACGCGGTGCCTGCTGGACCGTGTCCGAGCTGAACAGGAACTCGCCGGCACGCGGCCCTTCCTCGACCCGAACGATCGTGATTCCGGTGCCGGAGACTCGCCAACGCGCCGGCAGTGAAGACTCGTCACCGTCCAAACGATCGCCTGATGCGCCGGGAATCCCGGCAAGGTCGGGCAGCTCGACGCGCGCAATGACCTCCCAGAGCAGGTAGAAGGTTCTGTCCGCGACCCTGGGACGGGCCGCCGGGGCGACCTGGCTCAGATCAAAGAGACGCTCGGTCGTGTGGGTGAGCTGCCACATCGCTTCCTGCGTCTCCGCACTCGGCGAAACGCGGTACTCGGAGTAGCGCTGGGCCGCTTCTTCGGTCAGGGCCAGGAAGCTCGTGACCGTCGCCCGCGGGCTCGACGTGTCTACGGGATCGAGTGGGTGGCCTGCCCGCGCGATTCCTGTGATCAGCAGACACAGGATCGCGACTATTACGAGTTTCTTTTTGTCGCCCACCAGGTTCCTCCGCACCTTACCGCTACTTCTTGACCGTTGCGGGCGCTGTAGAGGGCGGGGATAGACCCCGCCCCACACGCGCGAAAACTCAGCTCAGGCGGCGAGAGCCTCGCCAGTCAGCTTCGCAGCCTGCTTCAGCTTGGCGCTTCGCTGCTCGTAGTCGGCTTTGAGATCGGCGCGAGTCTTCTCTAGCTTCGTCTTGAAGTCCGCGTCAGCCTTGGCGATCTGCTCATCCAGCTTCTTGATCTTGGTGTCGACCTCCTCCTTGAGAGTCTCGACCTTCTTCCTGGCTCGATCCTGCAGGCCTTTGAACTTGGCCTTCATGGCGTCCACCTTGGCCTGAAGCTTGGCCTTCGACTCGTCGCTCGCCTGCTTCCACTCCTGCTCGAGCTCCTCTCTCTCGCGTTCGTTGGCTTCGATGTCCCGCTCGATCTGCGCATCCTCAACGTCGACCCGCCAGCTGCGATAGACCGTCCCGCCCAGCGCCTCCATCCGCGCATCGAGTGGCGTCGTCCAGCCCTCTTCGACCTCTGCGGCGACGGCGAAATGACCGGGCGAGAGCTCCTTGGCGACGTCGTCGAGGAACTCGTCGTTGACTCCGGTGATGCTTATGTCCACCAGCATCCCGCTCAGGGAGCCCGCAGCAGCGCCCGCCAATACTCCGGCCGGCCCTCCGAGGACCCCGATCAGGCTGCCCAGCGCCATGCCGCCGAGGGCGCCGAAGGGCGCCTCTTCGAGTCCGTCAAGGATCCGGACCTCGCCGCTGTCGACCTTCGCCAGGATGGCACCCTCATAAATCGCGATGCTACCTTCATCATGCAATTGCCCGAGGACTCGTCCGCCTTTGTATGCTGCCTTCTCGTTGTCGAAGACACTTACGATGTACTTGCTCATTTTCTCTTCTCGCCTTTCTATGTGCGATGAACGCGTCAGACTTGCTTTGCTTTGCTGTAGGCTTTTTGAACACTCGTGCGCAGCGTTTCAAACGCGTCGTTGACCCCGCCTTGCAACGTCGCCCAACTCTCGGACGCGGCTGCCTTCGAACGCTCCAGTTCCTCGCGAGCTCTGCCAAGATCCTCGTTCAACTCAACAACCGCCGGGTCGACATCGGCCAGCGCGACCTTCTCATCGGTTTCGGCCTGTAATGTGATAATCGCGATGTGCGCTTCCACCAGGTCTGCCTGGTTGGCCTGAACCGTCTGTGTCAGC
>CAMYMP010000136.1 GCA_947259435.1 uncultured Woeseiaceae bacterium | reverse complement strand
TTCGGCGAGCATGTCGTCGAGCTCGTGTTGGCCGAGGACGGACCGCAGAGTTGTCTGGGACAGCTGACTGGTCGCTTCGAACACGTTGGCGACACGGATGATGGCCTTCTCGGGATCGACAATGCGGAAATAGATTACCGCATTGACTTTAACTGATACGTTGTCGCGCGAGATTACATCCTGAGTCGGAACGTCGAGCACAACCACCCGCAAATCAACCTTGGTCATCTTTTGGATGCCGGGCACAAGGATGATCAGACCGGGGCCTTTGACTACCTGAAAGCGGCCAAGAAAAAAGATCACGCCGCGTTCATACTCTTTCAGGATCTTGATCGTGTTATAGAGCACGACAACTAAAAGTGCTACGACGACTCCAATGACTGTAATCGGCATTACGATTTCCTTATTGTTTGAAACAATTATGTTTGTAGTTGGGCGTCGCCGGCACCGCGCTCTGAAACGGGCTCGACAACGACGATAAGCCCGTCGATATCGGTCACTCTGACATGCTGGTCCTTGCTGATGGGTACTGTACTTCGGGCCATCCAGGCCTCACCTTCGAGCCAGACCTTGCCTTCCCCGGAAAAGTCCGTCATCGCGGTGGCGACTCCGCCGATAATCGAATCGCGGCCCGACACCGCGCCGCGCCGGCGCAATTTAAGAATGAAACCAACGAGCCAGATAATGAGCAATGCAGCAATCACGGCCAGGCCAATTACAAATACCAGCGATATGCCAAAACCCGGAACGCCACTGTCGAACATCATAATTGCACCAAATACAAACGCAGCTATGCCGCCGAGCCCTAGCGCACCGAAACTGGGGGCGAACGCCTCCGCCGTCATCAATGCCAGACCGACAATGATCAGCGCAAGACCCGCGTAGTTGACCGGAAGGACCTGCAGCGCATACGCAGCAAGCAAAAGACAAATAACACCGACTACGCCAGGCACTATCGCGCCAGGATTCCAGCCCTCGTACATGAGCCCGTAGATGCCGATCAGGCCCAGCAGCAATACGATTTCCGGATTGGCGATTGCCGAGAGTATCTTGATGCGCCAGTTGGGTTCGTACTCCTCGACGATAAGGCCATTCGTCGCGAGAGTGACCGGCTCCGCGTTGATTTCCACTTCATGCCCGTTGATCTGCGTCAGCAGTTCGGCACGAGTCGCAGCGACAAACTCGACGACAAGGCCATTCGTCGCGAGAGTGACCGCCTCCGCGTTAATTTCCACTTCATGCCCGTTGATCTGCGTCAGCAACTCGGCACGAGTCGCAGCGACGAATTCGATGACGTTTTGCTCCAGAGCCTCACGAGCCGTCAACGTCGCAGCATCGCGCACGGCTTTCTCGGCCCAGTCCGCATTGCGACCGTGTCGTTCTGCAAGGCTACGAATTTCCGCGAGCGCGTCATTTAGCACCTTGCGCTCGAGGTCCGTGCCCGCAGGGGCAGCTGGCGCCGTTTCCTCGTCGCCTTCGTTCTCGCTTTCGTCCTTGTTGTCGGGTTTCGCACCGTCGCCGGTCAGAGACACGGGCGTCGCGGCACCCAGCCGAGTGGTCGGCGCCATGGCTGCAATGTGGCTCGCCATTAGTATGTAAGTGCCCGCGCTCGCTGCTCGCGCACCCGCCGGGGTCACATACGTTGCAACAGGCACCGACGATCCGAGAATGGCTTTTATGATGTCGTCCATAGGGGCCATCAGCCCGCCCGGCGTGTCGATTTCTATGATGATCAACTCAGCGTCAGTTTCCTGCGCGTACTCGATCCCGCTGATGATGTACTCGGCGGTTGCGACACCGATACCTCCCTCGATCTGCAGAACGACGACATTGCCCTGGGCGCTCGCAGTGCCGGCGAACACGCTGAGGAGAAGAGCTGCAAAGACGGCTATGGATTTCATCATCTAATGATAGCATTGCGCGCATGTTCATACGCTTCGTAACAACGGGCGGCACGATCGACAAGGTCTATTTTGACGATCTGAGCCAGTTCGAGGTCGGCGATTCCGTGATCAGGCACATTTTGACCGACGGCCTCGTGGAGTTCGACTACGAAATCGTGCCGTTGTTTCATAAAGATAGCCTCGATATTACGGACCAGGACAGGGAGCATTTGCGCAATTTTATTGCAGCGGCAAGACCATCGTTCTGACCGGCGCGCTGACGCCCGCACGATTCAAGACGACCGATGCCGTGTTCAATGTCGGCATGGCCGTGGCGGCCGTGCAGGTCGCGCCGCCCGGCGTCTACATCGCGATGAACGGGCAGGTCTTTCATGCCGGCGAAGTGCGAAAGAACCGCGCTGAGAATCGCTTCGAAAAGCTATAGGTCGAAACTGATTCCCTGCGCCAGGGGCAGGTCCGAGCCCCAATTGATCGTGTTGGTCTGCCGGCGCATGTAGGCCTTCCAGGAGTCCGAACCGGCCTCGCGGCCGCCACCGGTCTCCTTTTCTCCGCCGAACGCACCGCCGATCTCGGCGCCCGATGTGCCGATGTTGACGTTGGCCATGCCGCAATCGGATCCGGCACTGGAGAGGAAATACTCCGCGTGTTGCAGGTTGTCGGTGAAGATAGCGGATGACAGCCCTTGCACGACGCCATTCTGCATCGCGATCGCCTCATCGAGCGAGTCGTAAGGAATCAGGTACAAAATCGGGCCGAATGTCTCGGTCTGCACGATGTCCCAGTCATTCTTCGCGACCGCGATAACCGGAGAAATAAAGTTGCCAGGACCTTCAATGCGTTCTCCACCACACAGGATTTCGCCGCCGGCATCACGAACTTTTGCGCATGCAGCCTGCACCCGCTCAATAGCGGACTCGTCGATCAGAGGACCCATTAGCGTCTTTTCGTCGAGCGGATTGCCGATTCGAACTTGCGCATATGCTTTGACCAGCGCACTTTGGAGTTCGTCGAAGCGTGACTGATGCACAATGACACGCCGCGTGCTTGTGCAACGCTGACCGGCTGTGCCAACTGAACCGAACACGATTGACGGGACGGCGAGATCGAGATTCGCCTCTGCATCGACGATGATCGCGTTGTTGCCGCCCAGTTCCAGCAGCACCTTACCCATGCGCGCCGTGACGCGTTCACCGATCTTCCTGCCCACGGCGCAGGAGCCCGTGAAAGAAATCAGGTTGATGCGCTGGTCGTCGACGAATTTCTGCGCGATCTGATTATTCGCGTCGTTGAACAGGAAAAACACGGGCGGCAGATCTTCTCCCGCGAGCGCCTCGTTCACGATCTTTTGCACGGCGACGCCGCACAGAGGGGTTTTTGGCGACGGCTTCCAGATGTTGACGTTGCCGCAGATCGCGGCGAGGCATGCATTCCATGACCAGACGGCAACAGGAAAATTGAACGCCGTGATCGTGCCAACCAGGCCGAGCGGATGCCATTGCTCGTACATTCGATGTTGGGGCCGTTCCGAATGCATCGTATTGCCGTAGAGCATGCGGGATTGGCCGACCGCGAAGTCGGCAATGTCGATCATCTCCTGCACTTCGCCGTCACCCTCTGCCTTGATCTTGCCCATTTCGAGCGTGACGAGGCTGCCAAGTGCATCTTTGTTTTCACGCAACGCATTGCTGATGAGCCGCACCGCATTACCGCGAGTGGGTGCCGGAATCTTGCGCCACTCCAGAAACGATTCCCGGGCGGCCGTGACAAGCGCGTCGTACTCTGCAGCGGTTGTCGAACGGACGCTCGCGATGATTTCATCCGTTGCCGGATTCACAGATTCGATCAACTCGGCCGACGCATCGGCGCTGTGCTCACTACCGTGCCAGGTACCCGGATTGATTGTGTCCAAGCCAAGGTTGTCGAGTATTCTATTCATGATCCTAGTCTCCTGTAACGCGCTGATGACCGGTCTCGCCGCGCGCTACCAGTTCCGCCGATTCGATATTAGTGCCGCCGTGGGCATAGGTCTCACCAAAGCGGCTGTCGAGAATGTCCTGCATAGAGACTGCTCCGGAAAACAAAAACCGCCGAGGGCTCGGTGGGAATATGGCGCGCATTGTGCCAATGTCCCAGGCGGCTTTCCACAGCGCTCTAAACTGCTGATTACACGAGAAACTTTTGCAGCGCTGCGGTGCAGCATGGCATAGTTCGCGGTCGCACGTATGGATTTCACTACCCAGATATAGGAGCAAATGTGAGCAGAACAATCGGCAAGACGGACTGGCACCCTGCGAGCTGGCAGAGTCTGACGGCAGCGCAGCAGGCGCAGTATCCCGATCAAGCCGCACTCGATCGCGCCGTAGCGGATCTGAGTCGCTTGCCGCCGATCGTTACCTCGTGGGAGGTCGATGCGCTCAAGGATCACGTTGCCAAAGCCCAGCGTGGAGACGCGTTCGTTCTGCAAGGCGGCGACTGCGCTGAGACGTTTGAAGAATGCACGTCCGAGAACATCGTCGCCAAGCTCAAGATCCTGTTGCAAATGAGCCTCGTGATGCTGTACGGACTCAAAAAGCCGGTGATTCGGGTCGGGCGCATGGCCGGGCAATATGCCAAGCCGCGCTCGGCGGATACCGAAACGCGCGACGGCACGTCGCTGCCGAGTTTTCGTGGCGACCTCGTAAATCGCAGCCCATTCACGGCGGATGACCGCATCCCGGATCCGCAGATGATTCTGCGCGGCTATGAGCGTGCGGCGCTGACACTGAATTTTGTCCGCTCGCTGATCGATGGCGGTTTCGCAGATCTGCATCATCCCGAATACTGGGATCTCGGCTGGGTAGGGCATTCCGCGATGGCGGACGAATATCATGAAATTGTCAAGTCGATATCCAACTCGCTCGATTTCCTCGAGACGATATCGGGCGAAGCTGTGCACCGCACGCAGCGGGCGGACATTTATGCTGCGCATGAAGGCCTGCACCTGCTCTACGAGCAGTCGCAGACTCGCTACCTCGATCGTCGTGAGCGGTGGTACAACCTGACGACTCACTTCCCCTGGATCGGCATGCGAACCGCGGCAATCGACGGCGCGCATGTCGAGTACTTTCGTGGTATCGCGAATCCGATGGGCATCAAGATCGGCCCTGGCATGACGCGTGAATGGTTGCAGGATCTGATAGCGATTCTGAATCCGAACAACGAGCCGGGCAGGCTAACCCTGATTCATCGCTTTGGCGCGAAGGCGGTCGAGGATTGCTTGCCCGACATGATTAGCGCAGTGCGTGAGACGGGTTCGCCGGTGCTGTGGGTTTGCGATCCAATGCATGGCAACACCGAGAGCACGGCGGACGGCACGAAGACGCGGCGCTTCGACAACATCTTGTCGGAACTCGAGGCCGCGTTTCGGGTTCATGAGTCGATGGGCAGCTATCTGGGTGGTGTGCATCTCGAGCTTACGGGCGAGAACGTCACGGAGTGCACAGGCGGCGCGCGCGGCCTGACCGATGGCGATCTGGCGCGTGCCTACAAATCGACAGTCGATCCGCGGCTCAATTACGAGCAGGCGATGGAAGTCGCGATGCGTATCGCGGGTCTGCATCACGCCAATGCCAAGGTTGTACGCAGGATCGACTAGCTGCTGGACCGTAGGTCTTGCCAAGCGGCGTCATTATCGATGACTCGTGTCTCGCCGGGCTTCAGGTCGCCGAGCGCCCAGGGCCCGACCGACTGCCGAATGAGTCGCAAGGTCGGCAACCCGACAGCGGCAGTCATGCGGCGGACCTGACGATTACGTCCCTCCGCGAGGCCGATTTCGATCCAGCAGTCCGGCACATTCAGGCGATGGCGGATCGGCGGGTCGCGCGGCCAGAGTCCGGCCGGGGCATCGATAAGTTCGACAGAGCTGGCAGAAGCCTTGCCATCCTTCAGGCTCACGCCGTGTTGCAGCTTTTGGAGCTGCGCCTGCGTGGCGCTGCCCTCGACCTGAGCCCAGTACTTTTTGATGATTTTCGATTCGGGCCGGCTGATCCGGGCCTGCAGCCGGCCGTCATCGGTCAGCACGAGCAGGCCCTCGCTGTCAAAATCGAGTCGTCCTACCGCGTAAACGTCGCGTTCACTGACGAATTCCGCCAGGGTCCGCCGCCCTTTATCATCGCGAAACTGGCTTAGCACGCGATAGGGCTTGTTCAGAAGCACAAAAGGCATGTCGATCTGTACCCGTCCATCAAAAGTTTTTCGGCGGCCGTGATGACCGGTACAATGCACGCCTTTCGCGAACCGGCCGTCCGCCGCAGGTAAGAGGTAACATGCAGTACGATCATATCGATATCCCCGGCGACGGTGAGGCCATCAGCGCCAATCGCGACCACACGCTGGTTGTCCCTGATTATCCGATTGTGCCGTTTATTGAGGGCGACGGCATTGGTATCGACGTCACGCCGGTCATGCTCGACGTGGTCAACGCGGCCGTCTCGCGGGCCTATGGCGAGAGCCGGGAGATCAAGTGGATGCAGGTCTATGCGGGACAGGCCGCCGCTGAATTGTATGGCAAGACGTCGTACCTTCCGGATGAAACGCTGCATGCGCTGACCAAGTACATCGTGTCGATCAAAGGCCCACTGACGACGCCGGTGGGCGGCGGTTTCCGCTCGCTGAACGTCTCAATTCGGCAAACGCTGGATCTTTACGCGTGCGTACGTCCGATTCGCTATTTCCCGGGCGTGTCGACGCCGATGAAACAGTCTGACCTCGTCGACATGACGGTCTTTCGTGAAAATACCGAAGACATCTATGCTGGAATCGAGTTTCCCACGGGATCCGAGGAAGTGCGCAAGCTGATCCACTTCCTGCAGACTGAACTCGGCGTAACCAAAATTCGCTTCCCGGCAAGTTCGGGTATCGGCATCAAGCCCGTGTCACGAGAGGGTTCCGAGCGGCTGGTTCGTAAAGCCATTCAGTACTGCATTCTACAGATCGGTATCGCTCGTACACAAGGGCAATATCATGAAGTTCACCGAGGGCGCATTCTGTCAATGGGGCTACGATGTTGCGAGGACCGAATTCGGCGCCAAGGAGAAAGACGGCGGCCCGTGGCTTGCATTGATCAACCCCGCGACGGGCAACGAAATCATCATCAAAGACGTCATAGCAGATAACTTCCTGCAGCAAATTCTGATGAAGCCAGAGGATTATGACGTCATAGCGACGCTCAACCTCAACGGCGACTATATTTCTGACGCGCTTGCGGCCCAGGTCGGCGGTATCGGCATCGCGCCCGGCGCCAACATTGGTGACTCGGTTGCGGTGTTCGAGGCGACGCACGGTACTGCGCCTGGATTTGCCGGCAAGGACCGCGTCAATCCAGGGTCCCTGATTCTGTCCGCAGAGATGATGCTGCGCTACATGGGCTGGAGTGAAGCGGCCGATCTGATCATGAAGGGCGTCGCGAATACAATTGCCAATGGCGAACTGACATTCGATCTCGCCCGATTACGGGAAGCCATCCATCAGCCGATTCGAAAGCAGCGTCCGCAGGGCAAGAAGCAGGTTGAACAGGAACTGGCGCAGCTGATACCGGGCGCAACGCTTGTCGGCACGCGCGGCTTTGGAGAAGCGGTTATCCGGCACATGGATGACTAGCGCGATCTTCGACAAAGACTGCCGGGCATGTCCACGACTTGCCGGATTTCTCGACACGGTTGGTGAACGCTACCCCGACTACTACTGCAAACCCGTGCCGCCTTTCGGTGATCAGGATGCGAAGCTACTGATCGTCGGGCTTGCACCGGGCATGCACGGCGCGAATCGCACGGGACGCCCGTTTACCGGAGATCACGCCGGAATCCTGCTGTATCAGACCTTGCATAAATTCGGCTTCGCGTCGCATCACGAGTCGCTGGCAGCCGATGACGAATTGCGACTGATGAATTGCCGCATTACCAATGCCGTCAAATGTCTGCCACCTGACAACAAGCCGGTTGGCGCAGAGATCAATACTTGCAATACCTTTCTCAGTAACGAACTCGAGACGCTGCCCGACGAATCAGTGCTGCTTGCGCTTGGCGGAATCGCGCATCGCTCGATCATCCGGGCCCTGGGACTTCGGCAGGCTGATCACAAGTTCGCCCATGCCGCCGTGCATGAACTCGATCGCATCCGGCTCCTCGACTCGTATCATTGCAGTCGTTACAACACGAATACGCGCCGGCTGACGACCGAAATGTTCGAGCAGGTATTTGCGCAGGCCAGGGAGTTGCTGGATAAATAGCGGCGTGAGTGACGAACGCAAATTTGACGAGAAGTCTTTCCTCCCAAGTCTTACCCATAGACCGGGTGTGTATCGCATGCTCAATGCGAAGCACAAAGTCATCTACGTCGGCAAAGCGCGCGATCTGAAGAAGCGCGTCTCGAGCTACTTTCAACGGTCGCACGATTCGGTGAAAACCGCCGCGATGATGGAGCTCGTCGCTAATGTCGAAGTGACAGTCACGAATACCGAAGCTGAGGCGCTGATCCTTGAATACAATCTGATCAAGCAGCACAAGCCGCGCTTCAACGTCATTCTGCGTGATGACAAGAGCTACCCGTACATTTATGTATCCACGAATCACCACTTTCCACGGCTGCAGTTTCATCGCGGCCCGCGCAAGGGAAAAGGCCGTTACTTTGGGCCATATCCCAGCACGAGTGCGGTGCGTCAGACGTTGAATGAACTACAGAAGCTGTTTCTTGTACGGCAGTGTCAGGACAGTTACTTTAGCAATCGGACCAGACCGTGCCTGCAGTATCAGATCAAA
>CAMYMP010000135.1:5581-7305 GCA_947259435.1 uncultured Woeseiaceae bacterium | reverse complement strand
TGCTGGTGCTGCGCAGGCTGCGGGAGTGCCCGGCGCTGACAACATCGAGAGAATCAGGTTCTTCGTCAATGATATGGATACGGAAACCAGCGGCTTTGATCTGGTCGCAACCTACAATGTTGACTGGAGTGGCGGAAACACACTGTTTTCACTTGCCGCAAATGTTAACGACACGAAAGTAACGCGCAGGACCGACAGGCAGACGGATCCCACGGACCCGACGCCGGTGTACTTTGTTCGTGACCGCGATGTGTACCGTATCGAAAATGGTGACCCGAATTTTCGTGCTTATTTGACCGCGAGACACGGCTGGGCCAATGACGTTTCCTTATCTCTGCGTGGTAGTTGGTTTGGCGACTACCAGGTAAGCAACAATTCGCTTACTCAATTTGAAACGATGGAGGGCGAAGTTTTCTGGGACTTCGATGTCACCTGGGATATCAACGATACGCTCAGGTTTACTTTCGGTGGCAACAACATTTTTGATGCGAGACCTGGTCCTGCGCCATCATTTTTCAATTGTTGCGGCATTCCGGTGCACCGGCAAACAACGATGGACTGGCAGGGTTCACATTACTATGTGCGTGCCGCTGTCCGGTGGAACTGACGAAACAGGAGTTGGAATTAGGTGGCAATCGTTCCCAGAGGCAATCCTGCCCCCGCTGCCAAACAAAAGATGGGCTCCTTTGCAGGGGCCCTTTGTCATTCTCCTGATTGCTCGCAACTGGCCCCAGGTCGTCCTTAGGTAAAACCCAGAATTGACGGATTCCGCCAAAAGCCGAGAATGCATGGAAGGCGGACATAGCAACTCAAGGGGTGTATCTGGCATGAAAAAAGTTCTGGTTGCCGGTGCCACGGGGTATCTCGGTCAGTTCGTGGTCAAGGCGTTCAAGGCGAAGGGGTATTGGATTCGCGCGCTCGGTCGCAGCGCAGCAAAACTCGTTCCTGTTGAGGGATATGCTGATGAGTTGTTCATCGGCGAAGTTGCCGACCCTGATTCTCTCGCCGGCCTCTGCGACGGCATCGATATCGTCTTCTCGTCGGTCGGTATTACGCGACAGAAAGACGGGTTGACCTATAAGGACGTCGACTACCAGGCGAACAGGAATCTCCTGACTATGGCGGAAGCCGCCGGCGTTTCGCAGTTCATGTACGTACACGTCCTGAACGCCGAGAAGCTACAAAACGTAGCTATGGTTCAAGCCAAGCAGGCATTCGTTGACAACCTCAAACGATCGACGTTGGATTACACGGTGGTCTGCCCGACGGGATTTTTCGCGGACATGGAAGAGTTTCTTTCAATGGCCCGCTCAGGACGTGTTTACCTGTTTGGCGATGGCTCGAACCGGATTAATCCCATACACGGCGCCGATCTGGCCGAGGTCTGTGCGGACGCATTGGAGAGCGCGGAAAGCCAAATCGATGTCGGTGGTCCGGAGGTGTTCACGTACCGTCAAATTGCAGAACTGGCTTTCGATGTCCTCGAGCAGCATGAAAAGATCACTTGCATTCCGAAGCATCTCGTTTCTGCAATGGTCGGTGCATTACGCTGGCTGACACCCGCGAAGGTTTATGGCCCCGTCCAGTTCATGGCAAGCGTGATGACCATGGATGTCATTGGCCAGCCGCGCGGTCAGCGACGGCTAGCGGATCATTTCCGCGACTGTTCCAGGACTTTCGGGAGTAAGTCGAGTGAGGATCACCCACTACCTGTATAACGCGTT
>CAMYMP010000135.1:0-5565 GCA_947259435.1 uncultured Woeseiaceae bacterium | reverse complement strand
CCGCGCGGTCAGCGACGGCTAGCGGATCATTTCCGCGACTGTTCCAGGACTTTCGGGAGTAAGTCGAGTGAGGATCACCCACTACCTGTATAACGCGTTTCTGGTCGAGGAGGGCGGAACACGGGTCGCGATAGATCCCGGTCAATACTTTTATTTGTTCGATTTCAGGAGCCTGATTCCTGAGGAAGAATGGCCGACGATTACACATATCGTCATCACTCACGGAGACCCGGACCATCATTGGCAGTCGGATCGCGTTGCCGAGGCATCAGGGGCACCCGTCGTGTGCGGTATTGGACTTACGAAAACCGAGAACGGGCAAACGCTCGTTATTGACCCTCGTGGCAAGGAGCTGAAATCCTGGGTTCCCTTCGACAACCTGCACCCGCTCGATGTGGGCGACTCAATCGCACTCGACGACGTTACATTCGAGGCGGTGCGAGCGGTGCACGGCCCAATCGAGGTGTCACTGCTTGGATTTAAGATCCGGAAGCAACCCGGGCCAGGAGAACGCACGGGTCTCGGTGCGATGGGATTCAAGATCACAATAGGGGATAAGACGATACTGAATCTCGGTGATTCGGTGTTCTTACCCGATTGGGACGGTTTGAGGCCAACGGTGTTGATGATTCCGATCGGCGGTCTCGGCCAGAACACCTGGACGATGGACGTCGAAGACGCGTTGCAGGCTGTGGACCGGATTGATCCGGAAGTGGGACGACGCCGAATTCAGGCGCGGAGTAGAGGCGCAGGGAAAGAAATGCTGCGTTCTCGGAGCTGGTGACATTCTGACGGTGTAAGCTGTCGATCTACTTCACGCGGATGCGACACAAGCCTGTCGGAACAGTGCAAAGCAGGCCCCCGCTACCGGGAAAAGATGCGCCAGTCCTTATCTAGGACCGGCATATTTTTGCAGTAAGGAAAGGCTTGCACATACTGCCTTGGGCGAGACCCCGCGAGTCGCAAACCAGATTAGAATCGGATCAGTGAATTGCAGACTTGGCCAGTGACCGATTGTGAATGCAAAACACCGGAAGTGAATACCGCCCAAGAGCGTCGCGTTCTTCGCACCGCACTGGCGCTTAACGCGGCTATGGCAGTGATAGGTGGCTTGGCGGGCTGGATTGCACAGTCCACCGGGCTGTTGGCTGACGCGTTGGATATGCTCTCGGACGCTACGGCGTATGCGATCGCCCTGATGGCTATCGGCCGCTCGGCGTTATTCAAAATCAGAGCGGCGACACTTAGTGGCAGCATCTTGCTCGTGCTTGGTGGTGGCGTCCTCTTCGAGGTGGGCCGTCGTCTGACTTACGGCGCTGAGCCGCTGAGCGAATGGATGATCGGAACGGCTTTGTTGTCCCTGGTCGTCAACCTCACGGTGCTAAGGTTGCTGGCGCCCATGAAGTCGGGCGAAGTACATCTGCGAGCCACGTGGCTTTTTACCCGTGCAGACGTCGTGGCGAACCTCGGCGTAATTCTCGCCGGCGTGTTGGTTTTCTGGCTCCGCGTGCCATATCCGGACTATGTCATCGGGACGCTGATTGGTCTCTATGTCATCAAAGAGGCGATCGAGATACTGCGGGATGCCAGGTCGGAAGCTGATGAGTGACAAAGATTACTGGGAGCGACACGCGCGTAATTACGATGCGTCATTGCGGTGGGTACTTGGACGGCCGCTGCCGCGGATGTTGGAATTGACTAGCGAGGCTGTTCGCGGCAAGGCTCGAGTGCTGGAAGTCGCAGCAGGCACGGGCGTCGTTACCTCGGCCATTGCCCAGACGAGCGACTCCGTCGTCGCCACGGACTATGCAATGGCCATGGTGGAGGCGCTGCAGCAGCGGGTTCAGGACAACGGGCTCAAGAACGTGACGTGTGAACAGGCTGATATCTATGCGCTGCCATTTTCAGCTGATGAGTTTGACGCTGTTGTCGCGGCCAATGTTCTGCATTTGGTGCCCGACCTTCCCGCTGCGATCCGGGCACTTCGGAGCGTGATGAAGCCAGGTGGCTTGCTTGTAGCGCCGACGTTTTGCCATGACGAAACGAGATTGTCGTGGTTACTCTCGCGCATCCTCGCCGTCAGCGGCTTTCCAGGTCATCGGCGCTTCACTATGCAGTCGCTTCGCAGCGCATTAGAAGATTACGGTCTACATGTCGCCCGTGCAGAGTTGCTCCCCGGACTCGTTCCGATCGGCTACGTGGAAGGGACATTGATGTAGCAGATTGAGCGGTTCAGGTCATTAATTCGTCAATCACCGGGCAATCGTGCAATGTGCCGTCCTGGCACTGCGCTTTGAGTCGAACCAGCGCGCGCTGCAATCGTTCCAGCTCATCTATTCTCTTTCGCACATCGTTCACGTGTTCTTCCAACAACTCGTGCACATCCGCGCAAGCGGGCCGCTCTTGGTGTGCTAAATCAGTGAGCCGCCTGACTTCGTTCTGGTTGAATCCCAGCTGCTTGCTGCGAAGGATAAATTGCAGCCACTTTTTGTGCGTATCCTCGTAGCTGCGATAGCCGTTGGAGAGGCGTACAGCCTCCGGGAGCAGTCCGATCTTCTCGTAGTACCGAATTGTCTCGACCGGGCAATCACAGGCATTCGCCAATTCGCCGATACGCATTTCACTTGACCCTGTAGTTACTACAGGGTCTACCATACGCCCTCAATGGTGGAGGCACCAGCCAGGGGAGAGTCGGTTGGTCGAGTTCGACGAATTTTCAGTCATCAAATGTCCCCATTGCGGGCACCAGGCGCGGGAACGCATGCCGACCAATGCCTGCCAGTACTACTACGACTGCAAGGGCTGCGGAGAATTGCTACGACCGGAGGCGGGCGACTGCTGCGTGTACTGCTCATATGGCACCGTGAAATGCCCGCCGATTCAGATGGGTAATCGTGCCTGCTAAGTGTGAGAGAGGGGATGTAATTCGATGACTGACGTTGAATCTGATAACGACTTTGCAACGAGGCCCTTGCCGTTCTGGTTACTTTGGGGTGCACCGATAGCAATCATGCTGTCATTGAATTTCGTTAGGCCGCCCGCCGAATGGGCGATAGGAATCATATCCGTGTGCTTTGCCTGGATGGGAATAGGCTGCGCAATTAATGCTCGACGGTGTCGTCGTAGGCACTGTTACTACTCGAGTCCGATATTGTTGGCTGGTTCGGCTCTGAGCCTGCTCGTTGGGTTCGGTTTCGTAGATCTTGGTCCCTACGGGCTGATGCATGTTACTTGGGGAATTTTCGCGCTAGTCATGCTGACCTTCCTCCCCGAAAAGCTTTTTGGCAAATATCGAGGCCAACAGCACTCTGACTGACTGCTCATTGCAGGATCGGAAAACGATGCGAGAGTCTTTTCGACGGTTTGACACCACGATTCGCTGCCTGGCGGAAAGGTGGTCCGGCGCCGGGCTGTTGCTTCCGGGATTCCCGCTACTTGCTCGAGGCGAACCGCTTACCGTGCGCCAGATTGCCAATGCAGCCGGTGTCAATGACCGCGAGGTTCAGGAGGCGCTCGGGAAGGCGCGATGCGCGTTCAACGAAAGGGGGCGCCTTGTAGATCTATTCGGGATGACGTTGGCGCCAACCTATCACAGGCTCGAGATCGACGGGAAATCCGTTTTCAGCTGCTGCGCACTTTGGGCGCACGTGATACCCAAGCTCGTAGATCGCGAGGTGCTGGTCGAATCAGTTGATCCTCAAAGTCGCGAATTAGTTCGGCTAGAAATCGCCCCTGGAAAAGTCCAATTCGTTAATCCTGGAGCTGCGCTTGCGACAATGGCCTCAGCCGACGCAGCATCGATAGAACAAGGTGTCGGCGCGGCATTCTGCCGTCATGTCCGGCATTTCGCATCCTCAGACAGCGCGAACACATTCGCAGCGGCGTCCCCGTCATGTCGGGTTGTCGACGTTGATGAATTGCATGAAATCGCCGGCCGATTGCATGAAGCAATCCTAAAGAGCCTGAGTGATGATCCAATTCGTCAGAGCTGAGAATCACAAGAGCGAACGTTTCAGAGACAGCTATTGGCTGCAGCTCAATTCACATTGATTTGGGCTGACTGAGCGTCTGCCAGTCAGAAAAGCGGACGTTTTGCCCAGGAGTGGGGCAGATTGACCGTTCTGAGCTATTTAAGGCGAATCCGTGTGCGCGCTGTCGGAACAGTGCAAATCACGCCCCCGCTACCAAGATTCGGCTATTTGTATGCAGCCGACCAAAAAGCCTCGTTTTGACGAGGCTTTTTGCGTTCCCATGGCCGCTTAAGTCAGCGCTGCCTTCACGGCGGGGTGTGCATGCGTGTAGCCCGGTCGGGCGCGCTTCGACCGAAGACCTGGCCCGTCCTTTATCGCAGCGGCGTGGCAGGTGCCGCCGCCAATCCAACATATTGCTGTCCCTCGATGTCAGTGAGCGATAGGCCGCGGTTGATATCAAGGCCTGTCAGGTGCCAGGTATGCGCCGTGATCCGGATCGGACCAAGCACTCGTTCGAGGTACCTGCTCGGCAACATATACGCGCCGCGCTTTTCGTAGTCGAGAAAAGTCACGTCTACGTGAGCTCCTTTCGTGGTCTCGTACCCTTCAAGGGTAATGTGCACACGATAAGTAAGATACGTCTCGGGATCGACCCAAAGCACGATTTCATCTTGTGCAGAATAGCCAAGTCCTGGTTCGACGACAGCGTAAATTCTGTAGTAGCGCTTGCCGTTGTCGAAGCCGTCTTCGAGCCTTTCAAATTTGCCGCGGCTTTCACGCAGCGCCATCGGTCCAATCGTGAACAGGAAAAACGAATCGGCAGTCAGGGCTGTCGATTGCAACACGTCTTCATCAAAGGTCTCCTCGCCGTTGTAGAAAACACGCACGCTCTCCGCTGTGCGTACGACTCTCTTGGTGCCGGCGGGTCCTCTAAAGGCAGCGGTGTAGACACCCCTGGACGGCAAAAGACGCTCCTCGGAGACGACCCGGTACTTGTGATCGGTAACAAGCGGCTGAATACGTGTGATAAGAAATTTCCATTCCCCGTCCAGGGCGACATTCAAGTCATTGAAGTCGTCCAGGCTTTCCCCGCCATGGGCTCGAAACGTACGGGCGAAAATTTCGTCGGCGGTCGGGGCGCTGCCGTCATGCGGTAAATTTGCGGGCCGAGGGAAATTCTGCGCACAGCCGCCCAAGACGAGTGGGAAAATAATGAGCGCCAGCGTGGCGGCTCTATAAGCTGCTGTAATTGACATAGCGGTAGCCGTAGTTGCCTGATTCGTATCGTGGCATAGGGAGTGGGCCTGTGCCAGCGGTAACTCTTTAGCTGATCGACCGAATCGAGAATAATTTACAGAGTTACCGCCACCACCTTTTGGTACCAAAATCGCCTGGTGTCGACGCTCTCAATACTTTGCTAAGCCGAGCCCAATTGAGGCCTGACTAACTGAAAAGCGGTCATTCGCAAACTGGGCTTGATCGGCTGCAAGTGGCCGATAGCTGACGGTGGAATTGGCCATTTTCCGGCAACCTGAATGTCTGCTATCGGCAAAGCGGACATTTGGCCCGGGCGGGGGTCAAATTGAGTGTCTTG
>CAMYMP010000134.1 GCA_947259435.1 uncultured Woeseiaceae bacterium | reverse complement strand
TAGCGGATCTGATCCGATACCGGCTCGAGAAAGAACGTAACGTGGAGCGCATAAGCGAACAGACCATCGATACCGTGCACGGTGAGTTCAAGATGGTCTGCTACGACGATCACGTGAATCGTGCCGTGCACGTCGCGCTGGTCAAAGGCGACCTGAGCAAGGTCGATAACCCGCTCGTGCGCGTGCACCTGCAAGACACGCTGGGTGATGTGATTGGCGTACAAGGTCGTTCGCTGGGCTGGCCGCTGCACAGCGCGATCGAGCGTATCGCAAAAGAAGACGGCGCGGTCATCGTCGTGTTGCGCGACCAGGAAACGTCGCGCGATTTCATGGACGCGGTCGAAGGGCTCGACCATGTCGCGGATGACCTGACAGACCGTCGCAGCGGCGACGCCGTGCTCCGCACCTACGGGGTCGGCGCACAGATCCTGCGCGACCTCGGACTGTCCAGAATCCGTGTATTATCGGCACCCAAACACATGTACGCGATCTCGGGTTTTGACCTCGAGATCACCGAGTACGTCGAAGACTGAAGCGGATTATGGATAAAATAAAAACAACGCAGGGTGACATGATCGTGCGCGACGCGCGCTTTGCGATCGTCGCTGCCCGCTTCAACGACTTTATTGTCGAGTCATTGCTCAAAGCGTCGGTACGATGTCTGCGGCAGCACGGGGCGGCGGACGCGGATATTGAAATTATCAGAGTGCCCGGTTCCTTCGACATGCCCGTTGCCGTTGACAAGGTCGCGGCGTCGCGACGATTCGATGGCGTCATTGCATTGGGCGCCGTAATCCGTGGCGGCACACCGCATTTCGATTATGTGGCAGGTCAATGCGTGCGCGGGATCAGCGCCGCAGCCCAGAAGCATGGTATACCGGTTGGTTTCGGGGTATTGACAGTAGATACGATAGAGCAGGCGATAGAGCGTGCCGGCACCAAGGCCGGCAATAAAGGCGAAGAAGCGACGCTTGCCGTCATCGAGATGGTTAACACGCTTCGTCGCCTCGAATGACAAAAAACAGTTCCACAGGCGCACGCACGCGTGCACGCGAATTGCTCGTACAGGCTTTGTATCAGAAGCAACTCGCAGGGCACGATTGCGCGGAGTTGCTCGAGCAGTTCCACGCGCAGGCCGCATACGAGCGCGTTGACAAAGAGTTCTTCGACGAGGCGCTGCCGGCCATCTGCGAAACCCAGGCTGACCTCGAAACGAAAGTCGACGAGCTCATCGATCGGCCACTCGAGCAGCTGGATCCAGTCGAGCTGTCGGTGTTGCTGATCGGTGTATACGAACTCGAGACGCGCATCGACGTGCCGTACCGCGTCGTGATCAACGAGGGCGTAAATCTGGCCAAACGATTCGGCGCGCTCGACGGTCACAAGTACATCAATGCGTGTCTCGATCTTGCGGCGCAAACCCTGCGCCGCGCGGAGGTACAAGCGCAAGGCAGTGGATGAGTTCGATCTGATCAATCGCTACTTCGTTCGAGTGGGCGAAGCGCGCGGCGTGGTGACGGGCATCGGTGACGACGGCGCTGTCTTGCAGCCGGATCCCGGACGCGAATTGATCAGCGTCATCGACACTCTGGTTGAGGGTGTTCACTTTCCGCACGATATCAACGCCGCTGATCTGGGATACCGCTCGGTGGCCGTCAATCTGTCTGATATTGCCGCGATGGGAGGCCGTCCGCGATGGATGACTCTGGCCCTTACGCTGGTCGAGTCTGACGAATTCTGGGTTGCGAATTTTGCAGAGGGACTTCACGAAGCGGCGGCCGAGCACGATACGTCTCTGGTCGGTGGCGACCTCACTCGCGGCGGCAGCACAGTCGTTACCGTGCAGATAACCGGTGACGTGGCCGCGGGCAAAGCGATTCATCGGTCCGGCGCGAGGGCAGGTGACACGATTTTCGTCACGGGCACTGTCGGCGATGCGGCCGCCGGACTTGAACTATTGTCGACCGGCAAACCCGATGACTTTTTGTCCAGTCGTTTCTTGCGGCCAGCTGCGCGAGTCAGCATCGGTCAGAAGCTCGCAGGCGTCGCAAGTGCTGCAATCGATATCTCTGACGGCTTGCTCGGCGACCTGCAGAAGCTGCTTGATGCGAGCGGCGTCGGTGCGGAACTCGATCTCGATAGTTTGCCACTGTCTGATGCCCTGCGCTCGGCATGCGACGGCGAAGCTCAGCGCCGGTTTGCGTTGTGCGGCGGTGACGATTACGAACTGTGTTTCACAGCATCTGACGACGCGTTGCCCGGCACCGGAGAGCCTCGCGTTACGGCAATCGGCAGGATCGTGGCTGGCGACTCGATCGTCTGTCGCGCCGGCGGCGAGATTGTGGAGTACGCCGACAGGGGTTACCGTCATTTCCAATGAGTGCCACTGAACCAAATTTCGCGCGACGAATTTTGACCGATCCGGTCCATTTCTTGGCATTCGGCTTCGGCACCGGCCTGGCCCCGTTTGCGCCCGGCACCGTGGGCTCGCTGCTGGGCGTACTGCTGGCCTGGCTGACGCTGGATTTGGGCCTGAGCGCGCAGATAGGGATCGCGGCCGCCCTCTTCCTCTTCGGCATCTGGGTCTGCGGGGAGAGTTCCAAGAGGCTCGGCGTCCACGACCACGGCGGCATCGTCTGGGACGAGATCTGCGGCATGTACCTGACGCTGCTTGTAGCGCCGCGGCTGTATTCCGCATGGATATTGGGATTTCTGCTGTTTCGGGCCTTCGATATCGTTAAACCATGGCCGATTCGGGACCTGGATCACAGACTGGGCGGAGGCCTCGGAATTATGCTGGACGACCTCGTGGCCGCCCTGTATGCCGCTATTTTACTGGCTTTTTACAGGTGGCTTATGACTTGAATGAGACGACATGGCCAGTCCCGCTAGCGAAATCGAACGCCCGAGTGACGTACCCGAGAAAATCGGTAAATACGTCATCATCAACAAGATCGGTAAGGGCAGCACGGGGATGGTCTACCTGTCACACGATCCGTATTATCGCCGCGACGTCGCGATCAAGGTCTACAAGATCGAGGAAGACTCCGACGCCGACCGCGCGCGGGTATCTCGCAAGATGTTCTTCAACGAAGCTCACATGGTCGGGATGCTGCAGCACCCGAACATCATGCCAATCTACGACGCTGGCGAGGAAGATGGCCAGTACTACGTCGTTACCGAACACATACAGGGCGCACGCACGCTGGCCGCGTATTGCCGCCCGGACAATCTGCTGCGCGTCGACGACGTCGTGGAGATCATCTACAAATGTGCCAAGGCGCTGCACTACGCACATGGGCGCGGCGTAATTCACCGGGACATCAAACCGTCGAACGTCATGCTGACGATCGACAACGATGTGCGCATCATCGACTTCGGCATTGCGATTGTGAACGACTCCGAAGTGTCGCGTATCGAAGGCATCGCCGGTTCGCCGAGCTACATGTCGCCCGAGCAGGTGCAGTCCGAAGAGCTGACACCCCGGTCCGACCTTTATTCCCTCGGCGCGGTCATGTACGAGTTGTTAACGGGTTTCCGGCCGTTTCGTGCTGATAACCTGTCAAAATTACTGCATCAAATCGTCTACGCAACGCCGCCGCCGATTCACACGTATCGCGACGATCTTCCGGAAGCTCTCGAAGACGTGGTTGCCACGACCATGCTCAAGGACCCGGACAAGCGTCTGTCAAGCGGCGCATCGATGGCCGCCGAACTCACGCGTGTCTACAAGGATCTGCGGCAGAAATATGACAGCCTGGATAACCAGGAGCATTTCGACGTACTTCGCTCGTTGACGTTCTTCCACGAGTTTTCGCATGCTGAAATCTGGGAAGTGCTGCGCGCATCCGATTGGCACGAATACAAGGACGGCGACGATATCGTCAAAGAGGGTGAGATTGACGATCGCTTCTATATCATCGTTACCGGTGCGGTGCGGGTGCAGGCTAATGGAAACAACATCGGCGGGTTGGCGAACGGTGACTGTTTCGGTGAAACCAGTTACGTCCGTGGCGCCAAGCGCCAGGCCTCGATCAGGGCCGACGGTGCGGTCACGATCCTGCGAGTGAGTTCCACGCTGATGGAGCAGGTCAGCTCTTCATGTCAGCTGCGCTTCAACAAGGTTTTCCTGCGCTCGCTGATCACACGCCTGCAAGGCACGACCTAGGCTACAATCGGTCCCTGATTCGATTTCGGGGCCGTCCATGCACAAACAGATTGGCGCGCTTGTCAGTGCGCTCTTATTTATTTCGAATCCGGCATTTGCCGGCGAACTGTCCGACAGCATCAAGAAGGACTACGACGCCTATCTCGCCGATCTCTGGGATCACTTCCACCAGAACCCCGAACTCTCGCTCGTTGAATTTCGCACTGCGGAGCGCATGGCGAAAGAACTTCGGGACGCCGGATTCGAAGTGACAGAAAAGATCGGGGGCACCGGCGTCGTCGCCATGCTCGAAAATGGCAGCGGCCCGCTCGTTATGATGCGTGCCGACATGGACGGTTTGCCCGTGAAAGAAGCGTCGGGGCTACCAAACGCTTCCAAGGCGCAGCAGAGAAGTACAATCACGGGCGAGGTCGTGAACACGATGCATGCCTGCGGTCATGACGTGCACATCACGAGTCTCGTCGGCACTGCAAGGCAGATGGTTGCGCGTAAAGATGACTGGAGCGGCACGCTGATGCTGGTCGTGCAGCCGGCCGAAGAACGCGGCATGGGGGCCCGGCTGATGCTCGAAGACAACATCTGGGAGCGCTTCGGGGCTCCGGACTACGCGCTGTCCTTTCACGTGGACGCTGTGCTCGCGACTGGCACCGTCAATCTGGTTCCTCGCCCCTGGGCCGGCGTC
>CAMYMP010000133.1 GCA_947259435.1 uncultured Woeseiaceae bacterium | reverse complement strand
AACCGAACTGCGCCGCTGTAAACGTGATACCAAAGGCCTCCCGATCGACAACGCGGTCCGCGAACAAGGTCATCGAGCCGGCGGACTGTTCGAACAAAGCCCAGAAGACGACGGTCGTGAGAATCAGGAACATCAGTACGACCGTGCGGCTGAACTCTTCTGAGTGATGTGTCTTGAAGCCATAAACTACGAAGGCGACGATAATTGCCGCCGCCGCGTAGACCGCATACTCGACAATGGCAGCATTACCGGGCAGAAAGCCAAGATTCGCGCCTGCCGCATAGACACCCGCGAGAATGGCCGTTGCCGCAAACCCATAGGCACCGACATTACTGTGCTCGGTTTTCGTGTGGATCATCGAGTACAAAATGATGCTGACGATCGCCGTGATCAGGAGCACATTCTGCGTCAGCAGGACAACAGGCTCGTGCTGCACAAGCAGCCACATGACGCCAAGCGCCGGGAGCGTCAGCAGATAGATCGACCACTCACGCGTAATCGGGCCGAAGACTTTTCGCGAAAGCAATTCCGGGTCCGATGGTTCGGCATGACCCTTGAGAAACCGTTGCCCATAGCTGAAGGTAATGAGCCCGATGATCATGCCAATACCAGCTGCGCCGAAGCCGTACTTCCAGCCGAAAGTCTCACCAAGCCATCCACACAGCAGCGTCGCGGCGAATGAGCCGATGTTGATGCCCATGTAGAAGATCGTGAAGCCCGAATCGCGCCGCGGGTCGTCTTTCGAATAAAGCTTGCCGACGATCGTCGAGATGTTCGGTTTCAAATAACCGACGCCCATAACGATGAGCGCCAGGGCAAAGTAAAAAACGTTGAGCGCAGCCGTATCGCGAAACGTGAGGGCCTCGGACAGCATCGTGCCGGCAGCAAGTATTTCGCCGCTGGCGAGCGTCAGGCTTTCGGTCAGCACCGTACCCACGGGATAGTTGATCGCCTTGAAGCCTTCGACCGCCATCAGTATGTGTCCGAGTGACAGCAGGATGCCGCCGAACAAGACGGATTTGCGCATGCCGAGATAGCGGTCAGCGATAAGTCCGCCGATTACGGGTAGCGCATAGACGAGCCCGGCATACGAGCCGAGAACGTCGAGACCCATCTCGTCGGTGAACAGGTGATATTTAGTCAGATAGAGCAGCAGCAGGTACTTCATTCCGTAGAATGAGAAACGTTCCCAGAGCTCAGTCGTGAAGCAGACGTAGAGCCCTTTCGGGTGGCCAAAAAGCTCGTCCTCGTGAGACCAGTCCTCCGCGGTCGCGGCAACAGATTCAGTCATTATTATTTTCCCCGGCGTTAGCCTGGTGCCGCAAATTGAAAGCGGGTCGGGCTACGCATTAAACACTATTCTTTGTGTAACTTTCCACTTGACGCGGCCGTTTCTCGCGCCGGCTATCCTATGCTCCCTCGGTTTCGATCACCTCAGCCTCTTCGGGCTTCCTGGCAAAGACGCGCGCCATAATGATGCCAGCTTCATAGAGCAGGTAGACCGGTACTGCGAGCAGAGTCTGGCTGATGATATCCGGTGGCGTCAGCAACATGCCGACGATGAAGGCCATCAGGAACACGTAAGGACGCGCTTTGCCGAGTTTCTCGGGCGTCGTGAGCCCGGTCCAGACGAGCAACACGGTCGCGATAGGCACTTCGAATGCGAGCCCGAAAGCCAGAACAATCGTCGTGATGAAATCGAGATACGATGAGATGTCCGTCATCATTTCGACGCCGGTCGGCGTTATCGCCGTAAAAAAGCCGAACACGAGCGGAAAGACTACGAAATAAGCAAAAGCAACGCCCGCATAAAACAACATGATGCTCGAAAACAGGAGCGGAAATGCGAAGTGTTTTTCTTTTTTGTAGAGACCCGGCGCGACGAAGGCCCAGACCTGGTACAAGACCACCGGCATTGCGATAAAAAGTGCCACGAAGAAGGTGAGCTTGAAAGGCGTCAGCAGTGGCGACGCGACGGCGGTCGCAATCATCTGCTGGCCGGGCAGCACGTCGATCAGGGGTTTCGAGACGACTTCAAATATTCGCTGCGCAAACGGAATCAGCGCTGCGAAGAGTACGATAACCGTTGCGGCGATTTTGATCAGGCGGCTGCGTAATTCGATCAGGTGCGACAGCAACGTGCCTTCCGCGAGATCTTCTTCCTCTTTATTGCCCTTGTTGTCGTCGGCCGTCATGCGCGCTTCTCATCGCCGGCGCCATCTTTGTTGGCCATGTCGTCGTCGCTGCCGTCGCCGTCGTCGCCGTGCAGCGGCGAATAGCTGTCGTCGTCGTGTGGTATGTGCGCCTCGGGCTCAGGCGTAGGGTCAGGCTCGTCAGCGTCGTAATCGGGATCTGCCGGATCGGGATTCGGCGACAGCACGGACGGTGGCGCGATCGCGGGTCGCTTGATGTTGTCGTCGTCGAAGTTGAGCTCGTCCTCGAGCTGTCGCCGCATGGCGCGGGTCATGCGTCGGGCCTGACCAATCCAGCTGCCAATTTGATTGGCGATCTGCGGCAATCGCTTGGGCCCAAGGACAATGAGCCCAATCAAAATCAGGATAATGAGTTCGGAAGAGCCGACTCCGGACATGGCGTGCAGTCGACTTAAACGTCTTTGCGGTTCTCTTCGACCGGCGTGTTGTCAAAGTTGGCGTCTTCGCCTTTGTCCTCGCTGAGTTGGTCTTTTGCCTCCTCAGCATCGCTCATTGCGGAGCGAAACCCTTTGACAGCATTGCCGAGATCGGAACCGAGCGTGCGGAAACGTTTTGTGCCGAAAATGGCGAGCACAATGACCAGCACGATCAGTAATTGTGGCCAGCTTATGCCTGATAACATCTATATTCTCCTGGGGCGCCGCCCCACAAACTCCGTTCCTCGTCATGATAACGCCAAAGGCCGCCCAATACCGTGCCGGCGTCACACCGCGACATCCGTTCAGGTCTCGAGCCAGAATGTCACCGGGCCGTCATTGATTGATTTGACTTGCATATTGGCGCCGAATTCCCCGGTTTCAACAGTCTCGAGCCGTTCGCGACACGCCGCCACCAGGCGCCCGAAGTAGGCCTCGCCCTTGTCCGGCGCCGCCGCTTTGGTAAAGCTGGCCCGTGTCCCTTTTTTGGTATCCGCAGCGAGAGTGAACTGCGGCACCAGCAGCAGCCCGTGCCCCTCGTCGATAACGCTGCGGTTCATACGCTCCTGAGCATCGGGAAATACGCGGTATGTAAGAATTCGCTCCGCAAGCCTTGCGATGTCTTGTTCCTGGTCGTCCCGATGCACGGCGACCAGCACCAGCAGGCCGCGGCCTATTTCGCCGATAGTCTCCCCGCCCACGCTGACCGCGGCGCTGGAGACGCGCTGCAACAGTGCAATCATTACTTTGCAGATTTCCCGACAATCGCCAAAAGAAGGACTTTATTAATGCATCAAGCAGATACGAATAGCCATAGAGGAGTGGCTCAGATGCCATGATTGTCGATGCCACGGATGGCCTTCGGGGCATCGGCTCCCCGGCCGGACCATGGAGGGTCAGGGCCCCGATCGCAAGATCGGGGCCTTTCAGAAGAAAGAAATCCACTTTACTGCCAAATAAGGCGCTTTTTAGAATTTTAAAACCCACAATAGGACGTAATTACAACAGAGTGGTAAAAAAATCACCAAATAACGCCTGAAGTGATAATTGGTGGGAGAAATGTTATTGACAGCAGGCTGATTGGTTTCGGATGGCGCAGCCAATACACTTGGGCGCTCACACGCGCCTGACTCGGAAAACAATGAAAAGAAGACAGTTTGTTGGTGGGCTCGCAGCGGCAGCCAGCATGACTGCGTGCTCCGGACAAAGCAGTGATTGCACCAGCGCCGGCACAACGTCGACGGACAGTTTTGAGTGGTCATGCGTTACGTCGTGGCCACCGAAATACCCGGGTCTCGGCATGGCGGTCGAAAACCTTGCTGATCGCATCGCAGCCGCATCGAACGGCCGGCTCAAGATAAAGGTATACGGGGGCGGCGAGATGGTGCCGGCATTCGAGGCTTTCGACTCCGTCAGCCGGGGTACGGTCGAGATGGGCCACGATGCGTCCTACTACCACAAAGGCAAAGTAGCTGCGGCGCAGTTTTTTACCTCGATCCCGTTTGGCATGAATTACCTCGAGTTGAACGGCTGGCTCTATTACGGCGGGGGACTCGATTTATGGCGCGAACTTTATGCACCCTTCAATATCGTTCCATTTCCTTGCGGCAATACCGGTGTGCAGATGGGCGGCTGGTTCAGCCGCGAAATAAACTCCGTCGATGATCTGAAAGGTCTGAAGATGCGTATTCCGGGTCTGGGTGGTGAAGTCATGCGGCGCGCCGGCGCTACGCCCGTAACGATGCCGGGTTCAGAGATCTTTACGTCTCTGCAGACGGGAGCCATAGACGCGACCGAATGGGTAGGCCCGTATAACGATGTGTCGTTCGGCCTGCACAAAGCGGCGAAGTACTACTATTACCCGGGCTGGCAGGAACCGGGCGCCGGGCTGGAATGCATGGTCAACGCGTCGGCCTGGGCATCGTTGCCGGCTGATTTGCAGGCAATCGTTGCAATTTCTTGTCAGGCAATCACGACGGATATGATGGCGGAGTTCACACATGGCAACGCACTGGCTTTGCAGCAGTTAATCGACGACCCCAACATCGAAGTACGTCCGTTTCATGACGACGTGCTCCGTTTGTTGAAGTCGCACACACGCGACATTGTCAATGAATTGTCCGCGAAGGATCCGGCATGGAAGAAAATTGCCGAGTCATACTACACGTTCATGGAGAAGTCGACGGAGAACCAGCGCGTGACAGAATGGGCAAACTTAAAG
>CAMYMP010000132.1 GCA_947259435.1 uncultured Woeseiaceae bacterium | reverse complement strand
AACTTTCACGTGTTCGGCGCATACAGCGGCCTCGACCTGGGTTCCAGCGTGGACGCAAGCGCGTGGGAGGCCGGCGTTGGATTCAATACGCCGATATCGGAACTCATGGACATCGTGGTGCGGGTGTCACTTGTCTCGGCCGAAGTTGATACGCCATTCGGTAGTGTCGACGATGATGGTTACAGCGTTGGGGCCGGGCTCCGCGTTGGCGCCAATCAATGGATCGAACTGGATTTTGGTGCCGCTTACGTGGATACGGATAGTGGCAACGAGACTTCGTTGAACGCCGGGTTTCTGTATAACGCGACGGATAATGTCGCGATTGGCGTTAGCGGAAGCTGGGATGACGATGTGACCATCTGGAGCCTGGATGGCAGGCTTTATTTCGAGTAAAGCCGTCGGTCCGATACGCTTCGACAAACTCCGCCTCGCGGGGTTTTTTTGTTTGCGCAGATTCGCGTAACAAGTGGATTCGCGCTGTTGTATTCCGGCCACAAAAACACGAAAAAATGGCACACGGCGCACATTTCTCAGCTGTACTTGTTAACAATAATTAGACCGTCGCCGAAACTGTGAACCAGGGCGCATTTGCGCGCTCGTCCGCGACTAGCCTGCGGATGCTGCGCATCAAACGCAGCACTTTTCTTGGGCAATATTAAGGAGAACGATATGTTGCGTTCTGGACTATTCGTCGCTCTGATCGCGTTTTCCACCTCGGCTTTCGCGCAAGAGCTGAATTACAACTACATGCAGCTGTCTTACGGGCAGGTAGAATTCGATGACAGTCTTTTCGATGTCGATGGTGACGGCTTCGGTATCAACGGCGTGTTCGCCATTAATGATGAGTTCCATCTCTTCGGTGACTACCAGACGGCGGGACTGGATTTCGGTGTTGATCTGAACCTGCTGGAAGCCGGCTTCGGTTACAACACGTCGCTATCGGATACCACGGACCTCGTCGCACGGCTCGGCTATGTCAGAATCGAGGCGGATGCGCCTGGTGTGCCGTCTTCGGATGACACCGGCTACAGCATCGGCGTCGGTGTACGCAGTGCCATCAACAATGCGCTCGAACTGCACGGCGGTGCCGATTACGTCGATAGCGGCGACAGCAGTGGCGAGGCGCGCATTCGTGCCGGCTTCAATTATGGCTTCAATGAAAGCTTCTCTGCTGGCATCGACGCCACGTGGTGGGAAGATGTCAATATCTACAGGATTTCGGCGCGCTACGATTTCTGATCGACGCTGAATAAATCGCTGGATGAAAACCCCGCTTTATGCGGGGTTTTTTTATGTGACGGTGCGCACTTCTTGTATCAGCCGAGGATGCCCTCGCGACGATAGAGCCGGGCACAGATCCAGGTCAGCACGGCGCCGACAAGCAGCGTTCCGCCGACCGAGACGGCAACGTGCAGCGTATTGATCGGCTCATTACGAATCAGACCAACGAGCAGCAGGTGCTGACTCAGGGAGGGGATGAACATGAGTGCTGTACTCGGACGCACCATCAGGATCGAAACCACCAGGATCGGCATCGTTGGTGCGAGCAGGACCACGCTGACCCAGGTCTGTGCTTCCTTGAAACTCTTGGTGAACGACGCAACGAGCGTCATCAGTGATGCGCCAACGAGCGCAAACGGCACCAGCAGCAGGAACGCAATCAACACGACGTCAGGTCCGAAGTTCGGCGTCATGCCGAGTTCCTGCAACGGCATGAACTTCAGCACGAAATGAAAGCACGTCAGGCTGAGACTCAGAGACAATGCCATGAACAGGCAGGCGGCAAATATCTTGCCGAATATGAGTTCATCCCGTTTGACGGGCAGACACAGTAGTGGCTCCAGGGAACCGCGTTCACGCTCACCGGCGGTTGCGTCGATAGCGAGATTCATGCCACCTGTCAGTAACGCAAATATAAAAAAGTAGCTCAGCATCCCGAGCAGGATCGCGGACCGGCCGCTCGGCGTTGAGACGTCAACTTCGTCGATGTTCAACGGTCGCATGACGATCGGGCTGACGCCACGCACGCTCAGGCGCATCGCCGCAAGTTCCTGGCTGTAGGCCTGCAACGCTCTCGTTGCGCGACGTGCTTCGCGTTCCGCCTGTCGGTTTGCCTGGTCGGTAATGACTTCGATAGTCGCCGGAATCATGGCGGTCAGGTTTTCACCGAATTTGGCGGGAATGACCACGACGACGTCCTGCTCACCGCTGCCGACACCCTCGATAGCGGCATCACGGGACTCTGGTCCGTCGACTATGTTGATGTTCCTGCTCTCGAGGAAAGAGATGAGGTTGGGTGCGTTCTCCGCGCCGATTACCGGCAGATCCAGCGGCTCGCTTGCGTTGCTCAGTGACTGTTTAACCGACAGGTTGATAACAAACGCAAACAGGATCGGGCCGAAAAGCGGTCCCATCAGCAAAGCTGACACCAGTGTGCGCCGATCGCGGAAGTTGTCGACGACCTCCTTTTTGAAAACGGTGCGAATCGTCCTCATTCCTGAGGCTCCACCATATCGATGGCTTTCACGAACGCTTCTTCGAGGTCGTCGCACCCGGTCGCACGGCGAATGCCTTCGGGCGTGTCGTGCAAGGCAACTTTTCCCGACGAGATGATGACAATATCATCGCAAAGCGCGGCGACTTCCTGCATGACGTGGCTGGAGAAAAGCACGCACTTGCCGGCAGCTTTCAGTTCGCGGATAAGCTCGCGCAGTGCGCGGGTCGCCATGACATCGAGTCCGTTGCTCGGCTCATCCAGGATAATGTTCTGCGGGCTGTGCACGAGCGAACGGGCAAGCGACACCTTGGTGCGCTGGCCCTGGGAAAATCCCTTCGTTCGGCGGTCCGCGAAATCGTTGATGTCGAGCTGGTCGATTACTTTTTGCACGCGCTCATCGATGATATCTGCGGGCATGTCATAAAGTTTCGCGTAGTAAGCGATGTTTTCGCGCGCCGTCAGGTGCGGATAAAGACCGGCACCGTGTGGCAGCGTGCCAATCCGCGAGCGCGCGGCTACGCTGTCGCCCACAACGTCGATGCCATCGATTGACGCAGAGCCGGAATCAGGCTTCAGCACCGTGTAGAGGATTCGCAGCGTCGTCGATTTGCCGGCACCGTTTGGTCCAAGGAGGCCGGTGATCTTGCCGTCCGTCGCCTGGAACGACACACCCTGGATCGCCTTCACCTTGCCGAAGTATTTGTGCAGGCCTTCGACGGCGATCACGGCGCCGGTCCTGCGAAGTCGAGGAAGAACGGCATCGCGAAAAGGCGCTCGAGGCATTCGGTCTGCAAGTCCGCCGTATCCGCTGCATCGACAAAGCGGGCGATGATTTCGGGCATGCAGCCGCGTGCGGCCTGCCCGTGGCCCTGCTTCTTGCCGGTCAGGTGCAGCGCATTTCCAAGGTCGACCGCCGCAAGGTCGGCATAGGCCGGCGGCGTGATCGGGTCCGCCTCACCCGACAACAGGAGTACCGGGATAGCGGAGTCGACGGGTACTTTGAATCCATCGTCGAGCACGCCTTTCGGCCAGACGGAGCAAATGGCTTCCAGGGATTCGAGCTGCACCGGGCCGATGTAGGTTGCCAGCAACTCGTCGCGCGAGACATTCTCGCCTTCGAAATACGGCGCGTCCTCCGTGCAGACAACGGCATTGTGCATGCCGATGCTGATTGCATCCGACATGCTCTCTGCAATCATCATGAATTGCGATGCCAGCGGCAGGAAATTACCGTTCACCGCCTCATCGACAAGGAGCGGCATGAGGGCGACAGAGCTCGGGTGGTAACTCAGCAGCCTGAGGGCGCCGGCCATTTCCGTATCGCTGAACGTGACGTCCTCGGGCGTACCCGTCAGCGGGTTCGCCATGTAAATGGTTGCCGGCTGATCGGCGAGACGCTTTCTTAGCGCGGCGAAGTCTGCACGAATGCTGGGGAACCGCTCGGCGCAGGATTCGCTCTCGTCGCAACGGCTCCATATCCCGTCGAGCGCATTCTGTGCCTTGATGGCGATGCCCGGTCCGAGAGCAACCTGCGGCGCAACGACGCCGTCGAGCACGACCGTCCGCGTTGACGCCGGGTACCTGCGCAGGAAATGCTGCGCCACCCGCGATCCGTAAGAGATGCCATACAGGTTGAACTGCGTGTAACCGAGCGCCAGGCGCAGCGCCTCGAGGTCCTGCACTGCCACGCTGGTCGTAAAGAACCGCGGATCGTGCGGCAGCGCTTCCAGGCAGGCCTCGGTATCCTCGATGGTCTTCTCGCGGGAAAAGCGACCCTCGATTATTTCCTCGTCGGCTTCGCAGTTCATCGGCGCCGACTGGCCGGTGCCGCGCTGGTCCAGCAGGACGATGTCACGGCTGCGGCGCACGTCCTCGAACGCATTGGCAAAGGCGGCATAGAAACGGGTCGACGCCTGGCCCGGGCCGCCGGCGATCGGCACGAAAGGGTCCGGCGCGGGCTCGAGGCTCAGCGCCGGCACCACCGCCACGTGAAGCTTAAGCATCCCGGCATCCGGATTGGCGGGGTCTTCGGGACGTTCGAGCGTGCCACAACGCGCTTTGATACCCGGGAACCCCTCGCCGGCGCGAATCCGGCAATCCTCGAGCGGCAAACCTGGCGCGGCCGCCTCGTCCTCTGCCTGTGCCGGAGAATGAGACAACAGTGACAGCGAAACTGCGGTCAGGGCGATGAATGGCTTCAAATCGGGGTCCGGTAGGAAAAAGCGCCGCTATCTTCCGGAAAGCATACAAATAAGTAAAGGGTTATGGCGAAGACCTGCCGGGGCGATTAGAATGGCGCCCCCGAAAAACTGATCATTTTTTGAACAATGTCCGCAGATTCGACATTCGACGTCATCGTGATA
>CAMYMP010000131.1 GCA_947259435.1 uncultured Woeseiaceae bacterium | reverse complement strand
GGCCTGAAGTCGATCGACTCGATGGTGCCGATCGGCCGCGGCCAGCGCGAGCTGATCATCGGTGACCGCCAGACGGGCAAGACCGCGGTTGCTGTCGACACGATGATCAACCAGCGTGGCACGGGCATCAAATGTATTTACGTTGCCATCGGGCAGAAAGCCTCGTCTATAGCCGGCGTTGTCCGAAAGCTCGAAGAAGAAGGCGCGATGGATCACACGATCGTCGTAGCCGCCGCAGCTGCGGATAGTCCTGCGATGCAATACATTGCGCCGTACTCGGGTACGTCGATGGGCGAGTACTTCCTCGACCATGGCCAGGACGCGCTGATCATTTTTGACGATCTCACGAAACAGGCCTGGGCGTATCGCCAGGTGTCACTGCTGCTGCGTCGTCCGCCGGGTCGTGAAGCGTATCCGGGTGATGTCTTCTACCTGCATTCACGCCTGCTCGAGCGCGCATCGCGTGTCAATGCCGCGCACGTCGAGGAAGTGTCGGGCGGCAAGATCAAAGGCAAGACCGGCTCACTTACCGCACTGCCCATTATCGAAACGCAGGCTGGTGACGTATCCGCGTTCGTGCCGACCAACGTTATCTCGATTACCGATGGCCAGATTTTCCTGGAGACGGACCTGTTCAACGCGGGTATCCGCCCCGCGATCAACGCGGGTTTGTCCGTATCGCGCGTTGGCGGCGCAGCTCAGACGCAAATCATCAAAAAGCTTGGTGGCGGTGTTCGGCTTGCACTCGCACAGTATCGTGAGCTTGCCGCGTTCGCACAGTTTGCATCGGACCTGGACGCCACGACGCGAGCGCAGCTCGAGCGCGGTGAACGCGTCACCGAGCTCATGAAGCAGAAGCAGTACAGCCCGCTGTCGGTCGCCGAGATGGCGCTGTCGCTGTTCGCGGTCAACGAGGGTTACCTCGACAAGGTCGAGGTCAGCAAGATTGTAGATTTCGAGGCGGAGCTGCACGACTTCGCCAAAGCCAATTACGGTGACTTGCTCGACTCGATCAACAAATCCGGGGACTACAGCGACGAAATCGCGGCGAGCCTGAAGTCCATTTGCGACGGCTTTGTTGAAAAGGGCGCGTACTAAGCCATGCCAGGCGAAAAGGAAATCCGCACCAAGATCCGAAGCGTGAAAAATATGCAGAAGATCACGAGCGCGATGGAAAAGGTTGCGGCCAGCAAGATTCGCAAGGCGCAGCGACAGATGGAGGCGTCGCGGCCGTACGCGACACATATTCGTGACGTGATCAGCCACCTGTCGCATGCTAATCCCGACACGAAGCACCCGTTTCTGCTGGAGCGTGAAATCCGGCGCGTAGGTCTCATCGTTATTTCGACAGATCGCGGCTTGTGTGGCGGGCTGAACGTCAATCTGTTCAAGCACGTCATCGGTGAGATTGCGGGCTGGCAGGACAAGGAGGTCGAAATCGATCTCGCGCTGGTCGGCGCGAAAGCCGTGCAGTTCTTCCGTCGTCTCGGCGGCAACGTAGTCGGTACCGCAGCGCACCTTGGTGACAAACCACAGGTTAACGACCTGATCGGCGCGATCAGGATCATGCTCGAATCCTACTCTCAAGGAAAGATCGATCGATTGTTCCTGCTGCACAACGAGTTCGTCAGTGCGATGAGCCAGAAGCCGGTTAACGTGACGATCCTGCCGGTCAGCGAAATAAGCAAGTCGACAGACGGGTTACAGAAACACTGGGACTACATCTATGAGCCCGAGGCGGCCGATCTGCTCGACGATCTCCTGATGCGTTACATCGAATCGCAGGTCTATCGCGGTGCTGTCGAGAACTTCGCCTGCGAAATGGCGGCGAAGATGGTGGCAATGAAATCCGCTACGGACAACGCCGGCGAGATCATCGACAAGCTGCAGCTGCAATATAACAAGGCGCGGCAGGCAGCAATTACTCAAGAAATTTCAGAAATCGTCGGCGGCGCGGCTGCCGTCTCATGATAAGGACCTACACATGAGCACCGGAAACACTGTGCAAATCATTGGCGCTGTCGTGGACGTCGAGTTCCCGCCGGAGAAGATTCCACATATATATGAGGCGTTGATAATCGATGACGTCGACATAACGCTCGAGGTACAGCAGCAGCTGGGCGACGGCGTCGTGCGCACGATCGCGATGGGATCGTCGGAAGGTCTGAAGCGTGGCATGCCGGTTACCAGCACGGGCGGGCCGATCTCGGTTCCGGTTGGCGAGAAAACGCTCGGGCGGATCATGGACGTGCTTGGCAAGCCGATCGACAATGCCGGTGATATCGGCGCCGAGACGCACCTGCCGATCCATCGCCCGGCGCCCACGTACGAGGAACAGGCAGCAACCACGGAAATCCTCGAGACCGGTATTAAAGTGGTCGACCTGATCATGCCGATCTCCAAGGGTGGCAAAGTCGGCCTGTTCGGCGGCGCGGGCGTCGGCAAAACTGTCGCGCTGATGGAGCTGATTCGTAACATCGCTCACGAGCACTCGGGCTATTCGGTGTTCGCCGGTGTGGGCGAGCGTACTCGCGAAGGTAACGACTTCTTTCACGAAATGACCGAGTCGGGGGTTATCGACAAGGTGTCGCTCGTGTACGGTCAGATGAACGAACCGCCGGGCAACCGCCTGCGCGTTGCGCTCACGGGCCTGACGATGGCCGAGGCGTTCCGCGACGAAGGCCGCGACGTCCTGATGTTCATCGACAACATCTACCGCTACACGCTGGCAGGCACCGAGGTATCCGCCCTGCTCGGCCGCATGCCATCTGCCGTGGGCTATCAGCCGACGCTGGCCGAGGAAATGGGGATCCTGCAGGAGCGCATTGCATCGACCAAGACCGGCTCGATTACGTCGTTCCAGGCGGTGTATGTTCCAGCTGACGATTTAACGGATCCGTCACCGGCAACTACGTTCGCTCATCTCGACGCAACGCTCGTACTGTCACGACAGATCGCCGAGCTGGGCATCTACCCGGCCGTGGATCCACTCGACTCGACCTCACGCATTCTCGATCCGAACATCATCGGTCAGGAACACTATGACTGCGCACGAGGCGTGCAGGCGGTATTGCAACGCTACAAGGAACTGCAGGACATCATCGCGATTCTCGGCATGGACGAGCTCTCCGAGGACGACAAGCTGATCGTCAACCGGGCACGCAAGGTTCAGCGTTTCCTGTCGCAGCCGTTCTTCGTTGCCGAGGTGTTCACGAACTCGCCGGGCAAATACGTAACGCTGGCCGAAACGATTCGCGGCTTCAATGGTATCGTCAACGGCGACTACGATCATATTCCTGAGCAGGCGTTCTACATGGTCGGCACGATCGACGAAGTCGTCGAAAAAGCCAAGTCGATGAACCAGTAGGTACAGGACTGACCGGAGCAACAGAAAACATGACAGTGAGCCGCACAAAAAGAGGATCTTGCTAAATGGCCACGATTCGCGTCGATATCGTATCTGCCGAGGGTGAAATCCATTCCGGCGAAGCGCTTATGGTGTTCGCGCCTGCGAAGATGGGCGAGATTGGCATTGCGCCACGCCACGCACCGTTGCTCACGGCACTAAAGCCGGGCGAAGTGCGCGTGCAGGACCCCGAAGGCAAAGAGCACTTCTTCTACGTCACGGGCGGCATGCTCGAAGTACAGCCAACCATGGTAACGGTGCTTGCGGATACAGCGCTGCGCGGCTCGCAACTCGACGAAGCCGCAGCGCTTGCTGCGAGGCGCGAAGCCGAAGAGGCGTTGAAGGGCGCGTCCGAGCAGACCGACATCGCCCGCGCGACACGTGAGCTCGAAGAAGCTCGCGCTCGCTACCAGGCGGCACAGAAGCTCAAAGGTAAAGGCAAACGTTAGGTCTGCCTGAATAGCGGCAGCACGCCGAGCCGATTCTTCAATTCAACGGGATTGCCATCGCTGTCACGCAGCTCGCGGGGCGGGTCGAACGTCTGTGTCAGTGGCGTCACGACAAGCATCGTCACCAGCGACGCTGCCAGACCGATGAAGTCGGCCGGCAATTCAGGGGCGACGAACAGCGTCATGATCCACGCGCTCAGCCCGACGGCCATTGCCGCAAGTGCGCCGGTGCGATTAGCTTTTTTCCACCACACACCCAGAATGAATGGCACGATAATCGCCGCAAGCCCGAGTATGTTGGCATCGACCATCAGGTTGAACACGAGCTTGATTTTCAGGGCGACAAATATCGCGATGATGCCGCATGCCGGAATCGCCAGGCGCGCGACGAGCAGCGAAAGCCTGGGTGAGGGATCGTGCTTGACGAGCGGCAGGACGTTCTTGGCCAGCAAGCTGGCGCAAGCCAACAGCGCGCTGTCACCCGAACTCATGATCGCAGCCAGCAGCGCACCCACAAAAACAGCAACGGCAACCGGATGCAGATGCTGAATCGCCATAGTCGGAATAACCGATTCCGACGATGCGAGCTCCGGCATGGTTACGCTGGCAATGATGCCGATCAACACCGGAATCAGGCCGAAAATCAGGTAACCCACGCCGCCGAGGTAAAACGAGTTCTGCGCAACGCGCTCGCTCCTTGCGGCTGAGACTCTTTGGAACAACGTTTGTGCGGAAATATCGACAATGCCGATGATCGTCCAGGCGCGCAGGTAGTTGAGCCACTGTCCGGGGGTATTGTCGACAGGAAACATGCGAAACGTGTACTCGTCGAGGTGCGGGGACACGGCCCCCCAGCCGCCAACGTCAATCAAGATCACGACCAGCAGTATGATCAGGCCCAGAATAATGATCAGCATCTGGATGAAGTCGGTCAGCGCAACGGCCCACATGCCGCCGATGGCAGTGTAAACAAAAATGACGATCGCGCCGCTGATGATGCCGACTTCGAGCGGGAT
>CAMYMP010000130.1 GCA_947259435.1 uncultured Woeseiaceae bacterium | reverse complement strand
TGGTCGCAATACCGGGGATGCTGCTTCTTTTCAAAGTGGCGCCCTGGAACAAGGCCTGAGCGGTCTCGCTGATCGTCTGGGTAGATGGACCTCCGTACCGATGAGCTTGAACCACTCTTGTTTCGAACATTACAGGCCGCCGAGTTCCTCGGTGCTAAGGTCACCGATTCCGAGTGATTCCGGTGTTCGCATTGCTTCAGCCGCGTAATCGCGATTCATCAGCACAGAAGTAACCTTGATGATGGAGTCAATGGTAGGTGTCTCGATACCGACCTGTTTCGCCAGGTTCGACATGAACACCAGGCCGTAACCCACATCCTCGTTCAGGTAACGGTGATCCAGCTTCGGCTGTGCGCCGATACCGGTGAAACCGGGTGCGTTCCGGTAAGCAGAGCCATAATTGCTATCGCGCATATAACCCTGCCGCACACCCATCTCGGGATCGGAGAGGATTTCAAGTCCAAGCCGAGCGCCGATGGCGATGCGCTCGCGGTCCAGGGCCTCGATTATCCGGCCCACGGAGTCGGTTACGCCATCTTCGTAAAACAGGAAATCGCCCCCCGTGCCTTCAATACGGGCCGCATTGGCCAGCGTGACGGCAGGGTGGATGATGGGATTGGCATTCTGCAGGCTTGTATGAATGACGTTCTCCGCGGGCTCCATGCCCGGATAAACGTTTGCGATCAGTTTCAGGATTTCGGCGGTATTATGGCTTGGCAGGGTAGCCAGCAGGTTGCCGGCCTTGAGCTTCAGATAGACCCGGACCCGTCCGGGCTCGATCAGCCGCACTGCGTACTGCAGCGTGGAAGTCTCGGCCACGAGGACTGACTCGTCGTCCAGCGCCAGGCCGGCGGCCTGCTTGAAAGCCAGTGCCCCGCCGCAGGAACTCGGGCTGACGATGATAGTCTGTCCTGGATGCAGATTGTCGGCCACGGCGTTGCCAAACGCCTCCGTGCTGTAGGCCGGCCCAACCACGTAAATGAGCTCGGCATCCGCCAGGGCTTCATCGATGTCATGACCGGCATAGTCGATGGCGCTGAATCCCATCAGGTCGCCTTCGGCGTGAATACCATGCTGACTGGCGATTGCCTTGATGTTGTGAGGAAATTGAGGAAAGTCGAAAAGCCTGACTTGGTGTCCATGGGCAGCGCAGTCAAATGCTGTTGCCGTGCCTCCCGCTCCTGCTCCCAGAACTGTGATTTTCACTGCTTGCCTCCGTGTACGCTGTGATTGTTCGACCTGACTCTATTCTGTGGCCGAAAGCGCTCGATGGCAACCAGGACGTAGGGTTTGGATTTATCCCTGGCTCACGAGTGCAAACGAAGCGATAAGCACGAAGAGCATCCATCCGGCGACGGTCCATGCGGCAACCATGGCGAGGCTGAACTTCAAAACATTTGTAAATGCAGCTTTCATGGCTTAACTGTTTGGCTCCTTGCTGAGCGGCGCTTGTTCTGAAGGTCGATACGTTGACTGGCTGTTTTCAGAAGGCACCGCGATTAATCCATTAATCCAGTCGGTTCGTTCATGTTAATGAATGCAATAAACAAGCCAGTATCGAGTAAATTTGATAAATAGATAGTAAGAACATGATCTTATGAATGGATGAGGAAAGAGCCTGGAACAAGAACTTGTCCAAAATCGTCAGTTAGGCTGACAAATACGGGTCCTCGTTCAAAAGCCTGGGCTGGAAATTCCCTTGCCGTTATTGTCCAAAGCGGGGCGCATCGCCGGTGAGATACGGGGATTCTTCGTCGGTGTTCTGACGCCCCAGGACTTTGTTGCGATGTGGAAATCGCCCGAAGCGGGCAATGATGTCTCGATGCACTTTGGCAAAGGGCAGAAACTCTTCTTCGAAAACCGGCCACTCCGAGTTTTCACGGGCCAGCCGTTCGAACAGGGCGACGCCGGTTTCCTGTCCCTGGAGATCCTCGAAATGCTGCAATGGCATGTAGAGAAATACGCGCTGGATCGGCAATAACTGGCGGTCCTGGCCGGTATGCACCGCTGCAAGGCACAGAGCTGCGGTATAGGGATCGTGGGCGAACGCCTTCGGCGAGCCGCGAAAAAGATTTCGGGACAGTTGGTCCAGTGCGATGATCAACGCGAGGCGTCCCTCGGGATTGTCCAGCCATCGGTAGCGCTTTCCCGCCGCGCATTCCTCGACCAGGCTGCCGTATTTCCCGGTGAGCCAGGCGTCCCGTTCGTGGTCAACCGTGAACCACCAGTCCTGGCGCGCCGGAATGGCGGAAGGTGAATCCAGGGTCTCGCCAAACCAGTCAGTTATTAATTCAGACCACGGCCAGTGCGCCATCATTCCATATCCCGCACTTCAAAACCAAAGGGAATCAACGCCAAACGCGTCATCTTCAGGTGCTGGGCCGCGAGCGGCAGGCCGACGATGGTGATTCCCAACAGCAGAGCCATAAATAAGTGCAAAATGGCCAGTTCCAGACCGGGCAGGATGATCCAGATGATATTCATGATCACCGCAAGTGCTCCGCTGGGCGGTTCTTTTTCACGAATTTCACGGCCAAAGGGCGCCAGCGCCAGGCCCGCAAGCTTGAAACACTGAATGCCGAACGGGATGCCGATGATGGTAATGCACAACAAAATTCCGCCCAGCAGGTAAGCGATCACCACGATAAAACCGCCGAGTATGAGCCAGAGGACATTCAGTAGCAGGTTCATTGGAGATATTCACTATCAGCCGCTGTTGCGACTATTGTAAATCAACCAGCAGCCGAGCTGCGCTCAGACAGGATATTTTGCCGTTCCCAGGATCAGGCAACTATGGAAACGGGATTCAGTCACGACTGGCGTAAAGCGACGCGGATTCCATTCTGCTCAGCTGGGTCAACATCGGTGCAGCCCGCGCCTGGAAAGACGCGAGCAGGCTGCCCTTCAGTGGCTCGGTCTTGGGCAGGGGCACAGTTCTCGGATTGCGGTGTACACCATTGACCACGAACTCATAATGAAGGTGGGAGCCGGTGGCAAGACCCGTGGATCCCACGTACCCGATGGTCTGACCCTGCTTGACTTTCTGGCCCTTCTTGACAGTTCGCTTGCTGAAATGGAGGTACTTGGTCTCGATGCTGTTTGCATGTTTGATGAAGACGTGGTGGCCGTTGGTCTTGGAATATTGGGAACGGATAACGGTGCCGTTTCCGGCCGCGTAAACCGGTGTTCCGCGAGGCGCATGGTAATCGATTCCTTTGTGCGGCCGGATGCGCTTCAAAACCGGATGCATTCGGCGTGGATTGAAGCTTGAACTGATGTAGGAAAAGTTCAGAGGCGCGCGCAGAAACGCTTTTCGCATGTTACGGCCATCAGGGGCGAAATAGCCGGCCACATCGCCCTCTTGGAATTGAACGGCCTGAAAACGATCGCCCTGGTTGACGAAGGTCGCAGCGAGGATGTTACCGTCCCTCAGAAACTCACCCTCGCGATACAGCTTCTCGTAAACCAGCATGAACCGGTCGCCTTCCCGGATATCCAGCACGAAATCGATATCCCAGCCAAAAATATTGGCCAGTCTCATAATCATTGCATCGCTCAGGCCGGCCTGTTTACCCGCAAGGAAAAGCGACGACTCGATAATGCCTTCTGCTTCGGTGACCTCGGCAATGATTTCACGCAGCCGAATTTCGGCGCTGGGTCCATCTTTGCCATTGTTCACCAGCAGGTAGCGACCCTCGTCGAGGGCGTATCGCATCTGCAGCAATTGACCTTCCCGGTCTCTTCTGAAATCAAAAACCTCGCCGGGCCGGATTTTGGTCAGCCCCCGGGTGTCGCCGTTCAGCGCGAGAATCTTGTGAAGCAGAGGAATTTGATATCCCTGTTTTCTGAAAATGGCATCCAGCGTCTGGCCCGAATTGACCTTGACACTCTCCCAGTCCGCTTCTTCCGCAGCAATGGCTCCGTCATCCTGTCCCCCTGCCGTTTCCGCGCCAAGCGGGGCTTGCCTGTCAGGCAAAGAGAGATCGATGATTTCAGGGCGACGTTCGGGGTCCGGATGGCTGCCGGATTCGAAAAGACCAAGGAGGATGCCTGCGAGGATAAGGGTTGTGCCAAAGACGATAAGTTTCCGGCGGGTCAGCCAGTGATTTTCGTCCTCTATCCTGCTACGGATTTTTGTTATGAAGCCCGGCATATCCACGACGGTTTATGACCATGCATTCCTGTGCTGGTTCCGGCGTGCCTACGATACTTACCGTGGTCACGAGGGTCAATCTTTGTTGTAAAATGCCGAATTGGCTTTTGGATAGTGAAATGACGGACTTGCACAAAGCCGTGTCCCTGATAGCTCGCGGCACGGACGAGATAACAAAGCTCGAAGAATTGGAGGATCGTCTTGCAGCGGGAAAGCGCTTGCGCGTGAAGGTCGGTTTTGATCCGACAGCACCGGATTTGCACCTCGGGCACACGGTCATCATCAACAAGATGCGTCAGTTCCAGGATCTCGGGCATACGGTGATCTTCCTGATCGGTGACTTCACCGGGTTGATCGGTGATCCGACCGGAAAGAGCGCGACCCGCAAGGCCCTGACACCCGAACAGGTCAAAGAAAATGCTGAGACCTATACCAGGCAGGTGTTCAAAATTCTGGATCCTGACAAAACTGAGATTCGCTTCAATTCCGAATGGCTGAATGAACTGGGCTCGGCCGGTATGGTCAAGTTGGCCGCCAAGTACACAGTAGCCCGGATGCTCGAACGGGATGATTTCGAATCCCGCTACAAGAACAACCTGCCCATCGCGATCCACGAATTCTTGTATCCGCTCGTGCAGGGTTACGACTCCATCGCGCTCGAGGCCGATGTTGAGCTCGGCGGGACCGACCAGAAGTTCAATCTGCTCGTCGGCCGCCAGCTGCAGCAGGAATACGGCCAGGAGCCGCAGGTGGTCAT
>CAMYMP010000129.1 GCA_947259435.1 uncultured Woeseiaceae bacterium | reverse complement strand
CAAGGAGCAGTATTTCCTGAACAACTCTGGTTTCTTAAAGAGCATCCCCTGTGTAATGCAAGAGCCCCAGTCATGGCCCACTAAGTTGATATCTTTAAGACCCAGCTCATCGATAATTTCAAGCATATGATCAATAACATTTCCAACTTCGTAATGCTCAACTTCAACTGGACGGTCAGTAAGGCCGTAACCTAGCGTATCTGGCACGATCACTCGGTAACCTGCATTTAATAATGCCGGTGCCTGATATTTCCAACAGCTGCCGTCATCGGGCATGCCGTGAACCAGCATTACTACCTTATCTCCACTTCCTTGATCGCTTACGTGGTAGTTCCAACCACCGATTTTCATTGTTTTGCCGGGTAATGACATTTCTTTCTCCTGTAATCCGCTGGGATGGGTACGCTTTTCAAAGCATTTTCTGACTCGACGCCTATACAGCGGCCTGAGCCGTTGACTAACTCATTGCGTCTAACAGGAAGAGTAGAATTAGGGGGACCGGTTTTCCGGCCATTTTGTGCCACCTGGGAAGGATGCGCCAAATAGTCGTACTGTTGGTGCAAAAGTACTGAAGATCAAAATGGATAGATAAACGCTGCGCCGATTACGACTGATGTGTTGCCATCAACAAAATCGTAGGCGAGTGTTGGTGCGATTTCAAAACTGCTTACCGGAACCTCCCAGCTTGCGGAAACCCGCACGAGGTCTTCTTCAATGTTAAAACCCCCTTTCACTTTCTCCTCACCAAACCCGAGGCCCAGGCGCATGTGATTGATCGGATGAAAATAGAGCGACGCAAGTTTTACCTCAATGCCGATACCGTCAAGCGCATTGTTAGTTTCTTCGTAAACGGCACCAACCCCCCATCTGTCAGCGAATTTGTACTCATACTCCAGGCCCCAGCTAAAGTCGGTCTTGCTGGCAATGGTTGTGGCACCCAGGAATACGCCAGGGAAGTGGTGCTTTTCCGAGGCATATGCATTTGTCGACAGAGTAAATACGGTGAGTGCTATGGCAAGCGGAATTTTGATCATGTTGAGTCTCCTGAAAACACTCAAGCATTCTGAAAGAGCCTCGGCCATAGCTTCGGCGGCCTGAGCATCTCTGATTGAATAGATATTGGCAGCTTGTTAAACCGTAGCTGGACACGGTAGCCAGTTCCGGCCTTTCTGCGCCAGCCAGAATGGCTTTCCGGAAGCAATACATGTCGATTGACAGAGATCAATCCCGAAGCAGGCAATGCGCGTGTTCATTGGCAGGATTGGCGATCATAGCTGGCGCGTAATGGCCGGAAGCAAACCGCCTGAAGCACTAGCTTGAGCCGAATGACAAGGATCAAGCTGATGTTGAAAAAATACCTGTTTAAATTGACTGTCGCGGGCCTGATGGGAATTGGCGTTGCAACCGCAGCGGATACAAATGGCACCGGCAACGGCACTTCAAGTGATGCTCCCAAGGAGGGCCGGTACACCCAGGCGCAGATCAACGAGATGATCAACAATCCCCTCGGGGAACTGTGGTTGCTGTTCGCACAGAACGACGTGACGATAATTGACGGTGATGCCCTCGATTTTCTAGGTGAAGACAGGAAGATCTTCAATACCACGACGTTGCAGCCGGTGATGCCTTTCCAGCTGACCGAGAAATGGAAGTATATTTTTCGCCCCGTCGTCCCTTTCCACTACTGGGATGCGCCGAGTGTCTCCGAAGGGGGCCCCACGCAATATCCCGGAGGGACTCTCCCGCTCTCGGTGGACTTCGATAAGGAGTCCGGCATGGGTGACATCGTGCTGTGGAATGCCTTTGCCACCAACGAAATGGCGAGGCCGCCGAAAATTTTTGGCTTCGGCGTTACCACCATGCTAGATACGGCCACCAAGGATGTCTTCGGCACCGGCAAATGGAGTGCCGGACCCATGGGGATGGCATTCCATCTCGGTCCGCCGGGGGGCTGGATTCTGGGCACGGTGGTGCAGCATTGGTGGTCTTTTGCCGGCGATGACGACCGTAACGACGTCAACCTGACCAACATTCAGTACGTGGCCTTCTACCGATTGAGCGACAAAACGAACATTGGGCTCGGCAGTCCGAATATCACCATCGACTGGGAGGCCGACAGCGATAACCGCTGGTCAGTCCCGGTGGCGCTTGGTTTTAACACCACATCCAAGATTGGACCTCTGCCGGTCAAATGGGGTTTCGAGCTGCAATATTACGTGGTGACGCCCGATACCTTCGGCCCCGAGTGGAACCTTCGGTTTCTCTTCGCGCCTGTTATTCCAAAGCCAGCCTTTAGCAAGCTGCCGATATTCGGTCGTTGATTGATCGTGCGTACAAAGACCTTCCTTATGTATCCACTTCCACAAGAAGACAACCCTCGGTGGGTGTCAGGGGCGGCCACTTATTTCGCCGTCTCTGGTCCATCGATGATGGGGCGTCGTATCTGTTTGTGAACCGGCTCAGGAGAATTTCAATGCAAGTCCGGCCAATAGCAATTCGCGCGCTTCTGTCCGTCATCCTGCTCGTGGCCGCCACAGCATGGGCGGACACGCACGACGCCGACGACGGTGCCCGGGCGCCGGGTGAGCGGCCGAGAATCGGGCTGGCGCTCAGCGGCGGCGGAGCGCGCGGCGCGGCGCACATCGGTGTCCTGCAGGTGCTGGAGGACAACCGCATCCCGATCGACTACATCGCGGGCACCAGCATGGGCGCGATCGTCGGCGGTCTCTACGCCACGGGCATGAGCCCCGAGGAGATCAAGGGCGCCATAGACAGCATCGACTGGAAACACGTCTTCGACGACCCGACGCCGCGGGAAGAGCGCTCGTTTAGGCGCAAGCGCGACGACGATCTCTACCTGGTCAAATCGCGTCCGGGGATCGACAAGGACGGGCTGAAACTGCCTGCCGGCGTCGTGCAGGGCCAGAAGATCGACCTGGCGCTGACGCGGCTCACGCTCGACACGTCGCATCTCGACGACTTCGACGATTTCAGGATTCCCTTCCGCGCGGTCGCGACCGATATCGTGACCGGCGACGCGGTTGTCCTCGAATCCGGCAGTCTGACACACGCCATTCGCGCGAGCATGTCGGTGCCTGCGGTCTTTTCGCCGGCGATTATCGACGGGCGCATGCTGGTCGACGGCGGTGTCGCGAACAACCTGCCGATCGACGTCGTTCGGGACCTCGGCGCGGACATCGTGATCGCCGTCGACATCAGCACGCCGCTACTGACGGAGGAAGAGGTTGACTCGGTGCTATCCATCACCGTTCAGCTGACCGGCATCCTGACCCGGCGCAACACCGTGGCGCAGATAGACACGCTGACGGATGACGACGTTCTCCTCATACCCGATCTCGGCGACATCACTTCCGCCGATTTCGAGCGCGCGCTCGAGGCGGTGCCGACCGGTCGGGCGGCGGCGCAGGCGCAGATCGAAGGGCTGCGTCGCCTGGCGCTCCCCACCGAGGAATACGCCAGCTACCGGGCAGGCCTGACAATAGACAAGACCACCCTCAAGGAAGTCGACTTCATTCGCGTCGACAACCAGTCGCGCATCAAGGACAGCGTGATTTCGAGTCGAATTTACAATTCCAAGGTCGGCGAGCCGCTGAGCATCGCTGCCGTCGAGCGCGATGTCGGCCGTATCTACGGCCTCGAGATCTTCGAGAACGTCGGCTACACCGTATTGGAAGAAGACGGCGACACCGGCCTCGAGTTCCGTGCGAAGGAGCGCAGCTGGGGACCGACCTACCTGCAGTTCGGGGCTTCCTACAACTCCAACAACGACGGCGACAATATCTTCAACCTCGCGGTGGCTACCCTGGCGACCGAAATCAACCCATCCAACGGCGAGCTGCAGCTCGGTGTACAGATAGGCGAGGAGCCAGGCATTCTGATCGACTTCCATCAGCCCTTTGGCTCCCGCGGGATGTGGTTCTACGATGTCAAGGGTACCTATGGCGACAGGGTATTTACAGTCTTCGATGACGATACCGCCGTCTCCGACTACGAATTGACCGAGGCCACGATCGAAGCGAGCTTCGGTCGCGAGCTAGGTACCTGGGGCGAAGCGCGCATGGGCCTGCGCTATCAGGATGGCGACGCGAGCGTCCGCATCGGTACTCCGATCGACAACGAGGACGTCATCTTCCAGCGCGGTGAATTCTTCACCCGCTTCTCCATCGACGAGCTCGACAGCTATTTCTTTCCGTCGCGTGGCTATTTCACGAAAGTCGAGTGGAGCACGTCGCGCGAAGGGCTGGGATCCGATTCGGACTACGATCAGGTGTTCGTCAATGCTTCCTATGTGAAGTCCTGGGGCCGCAACAGGGTCATCGGCATCGTTGACTATCAATCCACCATCAGCGGGCGCGCGCCTATCGAGGGTCTCATCCTTGCCGGCGGCTTTGCGCGAATCTCGGGTTTCAACGCCAACGAGCTCTCCGGTCAGCACTACGGTCGGTTGTCCGCCGTGTACTACCGGCACCTGGCCGACACTGCGTTATTCCCGATCTACGGAGGCGTGATGCTGGAGAAGGGCAACGTATTCGAGAACCGCGACGACATCGGCTTCGGCAACAGCCTCTACGCCGGCAGCGCATTCCTGGGCGCCGACACCCTGATCGGGCCGTTGTATTTCGCCTACGGCAACGCCGAGGGAGGCAACAGCGCTATGTACCTTTTCCTGGGCCGCGCGTTCTGACCCGGTACGACCTGGTGCACAGGGGCGTCTGTCGGACCGCTACGCGTTCCTCGGATCGAACTCTGTAGGTCGCTCCGACGAGCGGAGCGAGGACAGGCCGAAGGCCCATGTTATCCGGAGCTGAAAAAGGAAAAAAGGCCCCGCAAGGGGACCCTTGAAAAATATGGCGCGCCCGACAGGATTGATTCAGATCGCCTAAGGCCGATCTTCACCCCTTCG
>CAMYMP010000128.1 GCA_947259435.1 uncultured Woeseiaceae bacterium | reverse complement strand
TAATACGCATGCCCTTATGCGAGACGCGCAGGCGCACCCAGCGCTGCTCGGATTCGAGCCAGAACCGTTTGCGGTGCAGGTTCGGCAGAAAGCGGCGCCGCGTCCGGTTATTGGCATGGGAAACGTTGTTTCCGCTCTGCGGGCGCTTCCCGGTGACCTGACATACTTTCGACATTGCTCTAAGTCTCTGATTTTACAAAAAGTTGCCCACGGCCGGCGGGCAGAGAGCGAAACTTTATACCAGCCTGCCCAGCGCAATACAAGGGCTGCCTACGGGGCTGGGAGCCCTTTCACAGCAGACCGCGGCTGGCCATGGATGTTGTCTTGCCGGCGCCGATAATCAAATGGTCCAGAAGACGAATATCGACGAGCCCCAGGGCAGATTTGAGCTGCTGAGTGATGCGCTCGTCAGCCTGGCTCGGCTCGGCCACGCCCGACGGATGATTGTGGGCCAGGATGACCGCGGCGGCATTGATGGCCAGCGCTTCCTTGACGACTTCACGAGGGTAGACGCTGGTGCCATCGATCGTGCCGCGGAACATCTCGTCGAAGCGCAGCACCCGGTGGCGGTTGTCCAGAAACACGCAGCAGAACATCTCGTGTCCGAGGTCCCGGATCCTGGCTTGCAGGTAGGCCTCGGTGTCCTGTGGGCTGCGGATGCGCTGGCCCGGTGGCAGAGAGGCCTCATAGTACCTGCGCGCCAGTTCCGGTAACGCGCGAATGACGGCGGACCGGGAAACGCCGATACCGCGTTCAGCCATAAGGTCATCGGCATCCGCCTGCAGCAGCTGGCGGAGCCCGCCAAAGCGAGACAGCAGCCGATCGGCAAGCTCGTAAGCAGCGCTAACGCCGCTGCCGCTGTGAATGATGGCCGCCAGCAGTTCTGCGTCGCTCATGACCGGTCTGTGTCGCTTTGTGTTCGTCATCCTGTGCGATTGTGCCGAAACCGGATGTGGCGACAAGCGCTCAATCCGGCCGTGACGACCGATTTCAGTGGAAATGCCAGCGAGCAAGCGGCTAAGCTCACAACCATGAACGTCCTGCTAGGCATTACTGGCGGCATCGCCGCTTACAAGACGCCCGACCTGGTCCGGCGCTTGCGCGAGCGTGGCGCAGAGGTGCAGATTGTCATGACGGCATCGGCCGAAGAGTTTGTCACGGAAACCGCGCTGCAGGCCGTTTCCGGGCGGCCGATTCGCTCCAATCTCTGGGACAAGGAAGCGGAAGCGTCGATGAGCCATATCGAGCTCGCGCGCTGGGCTGATGTCGTCCTCATTGCACCGGCCACTGCCGAAATCATGGCACGTCTTGCGAGTGGGGCCGCGGCTGACCTGCTGACGACGCTTTGCCTGGCAACCCAAGCGCCCTTGTTGATCGCCCCGGCAATGAATCATGTGATGTGGCAAAAACCGGCTGTGCAGACAAACCGAAAGACGCTCGAGGAGCACGGTGCGCAAATACTTGGCCCCGATCACGGTTCGCAAGCCTGCGGCGAAACCGGCGCCGGGCGAATGCTCGATCCCGAAAAAATCGCTGCTATCGTCTGCGGTCCGCAGTTACTCGCAGACAAGAGCGAAGGCTTGTTGGCTGGCAAAACGGTTTTGGTCACGGCCGGCCCGACTCGTGAGCCGATCGACCCGGTTCGCTATATCAGCAACCGAAGCTCCGGGAAGATGGGCTATGCGATTGCCAACGCGGCAGCCGCGCACGGCGCAAAGGTCGTGCTTGTGAGCGGACCCGTGTCACTCGCCGAGCCGAGTGGCATGGACGTCATTCAGGTGATGACTGCGCAAGAGATGTATGCGGCGACGCACGAAAACCTCGAGAATGTCGATATCTTCATCGCCGCGGCGGCGGTAGCCGACTATCGTCCCGCCGAAGCGTTGGAACACAAGATTAAAAAAGGCAAGGCCACAATGTCGCTCGAACTGATACGCTCAGAGGACATACTTGAATCCGTTGCGATGCTCGAGGACGCACCCTTTACCGTGGGGTTCGCCGCCGAAACCCGGAACGTTCGTGAGTACGCGCTTGGCAAGCTGCAGGAAAAGAGCCTCGATATGATCGTTGCGAACAGAGTAGGTGATGACTGCGGGTTCGATCGTGACGATAATGCCGTGGAGGTTCTCTGGGCTGATGGCGCGCAGAAATTCGAATCGGCCGCAAAAATCGAGCTTGCTGAGCGGATTGTGCGACTTGTCGCCGAGCGCTTCGAGGCGACACGCGGCGCACGGACCCAGCCGCAACTCACGATTGTCTCAAGCAAAGAATAAGAGCAAGAAAGCGGAAGACTCATGCGCACTATTGAACTGAAGTTGCTCGATCCTCGTCTCGGCAAATCAATAGAGCTGCCGCACTATGCAACTGATGGCTCGGCAGGCCTGGACATGCGGGCTTGTATCGATGAGCCGATGACCGTGATGCCGGGTGAGACCGTGCTGATACCGACCGGCCTGGCGATACACATAGGCGATTCAGACATTGCGGCGGTTCTGTTGCCGCGTTCGGGGCTTGGTCACAAGCACGGGCTTGTACTCGGCAATCTGACTGGGCTGATCGACTCCGACTATCAGGGCCAGGTCTTTATATCGTGCTGGAACCGCAGTTCAACGAGTTATGAGGTGCGACCAGCCGAGCGCATCGCACAAATGGTCTTCGTACCCGTAGAGCAGGTACGGTTCAACGTCGTCGATGAATTTGAAGACAGCGATCGTGGCGCAGGAGGGTTCGGTCACTCCGGTACGGCTTGAGCCTGAGTTACGGTCAATCCCTTCAGCGTCATGAAGCGATTGATATCGCCTTCGAAACGATCCTTGATTTTCTTTTCTTCGTTTTGATACTTCGCCAAGTTGCCTTCGTGCCGCGAAATGGCCCCTTCCGTGTCGCTTATATCCTCGACCAGGTCTCGATCGATCGTCGGCGCACTCGGGTCCGAGTTATACGGCTTGTAGCGTCCCGCCTCCGCTTTCAACTTGTCGAGACGTCTCCGCAGGTTACGCAGGTAAAGTTCCGTGACGCGCGCTTGCGCCTGAAACAACTCCACACGTCGGTCGCGGTGCATCTCAATCTCGTTGACGTTGACATAAGTCGAAAGCAAAGCCACGTCCGCTCGACGCTGCAATTCCTGCTCTTGCCTGAGCGTCTCGGCAACGCGTTCAGCCTCGAGCTCCTCGGCGGACTTCTTGCCCTGCAGATGATCAACCGTAATGCCCTGATCGTTGAGCACCTGCTTCGGTTTCTCTGCGTATTCGGGCGGAATGCGGTCGCCGAAGTGCACGACGCCTTCGTCGTCAACCCAACGATAGGTGGCGGCTTGCTGTGCGCTGGCACCCAGAGGCGCCAACAAGAAGAGTGTCATTGCTAAGACAAATACACGCATTGCTGAACTATGCCATGTTTGGCAACCTTTTTTGCGGGACTGGTTCGCGAAATTGCAGCTTAGTTGGCTGTGGGCCACAAGTAAACGTTCCTGGTATAAAATTAATAAAATCATATAGTTATACTACTATTCCGTATTCTTTGCGGTAAGTCAGGACCGGCTCGAGGAATTCCTCATAGCCGCTTGATTCTTCGAGAGTATCGATCAGATCGCTGAGCTGAATAATGCTGACGACCGGGATCTCCAGCGCCTGTTTGAGTTCCTGCACTGCCGAAAGGGTACCCTGACCGCGCTCCTGGCGATCGAGCGAGATTGCAAGTCCTGCGACATTGGCGCCGGCCGACGAGATGATCTGATAGGCTTCGCGCACGGCTGTTCCAGCCGTTATCACATCGTCGACAATCAGCACCCGGCCCTCGAGGGGCGCGCCGACGATACTTCCGCCCTCACCGTGTGCTTTCGCTTCCTTGCGATTAAATGCGAACGGAACATCGATATCCTGGTGCTCGGCGAGCGCTGCGGCCGACAGCGCAGCCAGCGGAATGCCCTTGTAGGCAGGCCCGAACAGCATATCGAATTTGACGCCCGATTCGGCGATAGCTGCCGCATAATAGCGGCCGAGCTTCGCCGCGGCATAGCCCGTATAAAAAAGACCGGCGTTAAAAAAGTACGGGCTGATGCGACCGGACTTTAAGGTAAATTCGCCAAATCGAAGCACGCCTAGTTCGAGCGCGAGATCGATGAATTCTTTTTTATAGGCCTGCATGTTGTATGACTTTCTGTATCATGGCCGCCTTCGAATTGCGCATCAAAGTATGACACGCGGCACGTCACGGAGAAACAGATTGTTTCGAGTAATCAGCCTGAATGCCAACGGCATACGTGCGGCAGCGAGAAAGGGATTTTTCGACTGGATGCAGCAGCAAAACGCCGATGTCGTTTGCATTCAGGAGACCAGGGCGCACTTACATCAGCTTGGGGACCTGGTTTTTAGTCCGGATGGCTATCACTGTTACTACGAGGACGCGGTAAAAAAAGGTTATAGCGGCGTAGCGATCTACTCGCGACATGAGCCGAAACGAGTCGTGCGCGGCTATGGTGACCCGGAATTTGACGACGAGGGTCGTTATCTCGAAGTGCAGCTCGGCGGAATATCGGTCGTATCGCTGTATTTACCGTCAGGTTCTTCGAGCGAAGAACGTCAGGCTGCGAAATACCGTTGCATGGACTCTTTCACAATGCATTTGCATAAACTGCAGCGCCGGCGCTCGGAGTATGTCATCTGCGGTGACTGGAATATCGCGCACAAGGAAGTCGACCTCAAGAATTGGAAAGCCAATCGCAAAAACTCGGGATCTGGTGGTCGAATCGCGGCCGTGCCTGGGACAATAATGTGGGTTGGCGCATCGACTACCATGTCGTCACGAAAGGCCTCGGCGACAAGGTGCTGCGAACGGAGATCTATAAAGACCAGCGATTTTCTGATCATGCGCCGCTGATCATGGATTACGATTGGTCCCATGACGACTGAGCTTGCACCCGGCTGGCGTTACTATCTCCAGGAAAAAATCTTCATCATATTTTTCCTGGGCTTCTCCGGTGGCCTGCCATTTCCGCTCGTGTATGCGACGTTGACCGCCTGGCTGTCGGAGGCCGGGCTGCAGAAGAGCACGATCAGCACCTTCGCATGGGTCGGCTTCGCCTACGCCTTCAAGTTCCTTTGGTCGCCGCTCGTGGATCGCCTTACTCTGCCGTTGCTGACGGCCCTGCTCGGCCGGCGCCGCTCATGGCTGCTGCTGTCACAAACCGCTATCGGCATCAGCCTGCTCGTGCTGTCGGGGATGGACCCGGCCGCCGCCACTGGCGCTTTTGCGCTCGTAGCCATTGCTGTCGCGTTTTCCTCAGCAACTCAGGACATGGCTATCGATGCCTATCGAATCGAGTGTGCCGGAACGGAAATGCAGGCGCCTTTGGCGGCCGCGTATCAATACGGCTACCGAATCTCGCTAATCGTCGGCGGTGCCGGCGCGCTGTATATCGCAGAGTATGGATCGTGGCAGCTGGCGTACCAGAGCATGGCGGGATGCATGATTATCGGCTGGTTGACGACGATACTTTGCAAAGAGCCGGCGGTGCCGGCGTCGGCGCAGACGGGCCCGATTTTTGAACGCGGTTTCGTGGCCTGGTTTCTCGACTCAGTTGTAGGTCCTTTCGCCGACTTCTTCAAGCGATACGGATCGTTTGCGGTAACGATGCTCGCATTCATCGCGTTGTTTCGAATTAGCGACTACGTTCTCGGCATCCTCGCGAATCCGTTCTATCTTGATCTGGGTTTCAGTAAGGCCGAGATTGCGAGCGTGGCAAAACTCTACGGGCTGTGGGTGGCGCTGTTTGGCATCGCGGGTGGAGGCTGGTCCGTCATTCGCTTCGGGTTGTCGAAATCCCTGATCGCGGCCGCTACGTTGATTGCAACAACGAACCTGTTCTTTGCCGGACTCGCTTACACCGGGCCCGAGATTCTGGCGCTGGCTTTGACGATCAGCTTCGACAATTTCGCGCAGGGCTTTGCAGGCACGGTGTTTATTGCCTATCTGTCGAGCCTGACGAATATATCGTTCACGGCGACACAGTACGCTTTGTTCAGCTCACTCTCGGTGTTTTTCGGCAAGCTTATCGCGGGATACTCAGGGGAGGTCCAGGAGATGCTCGGTTACGTCGGCTTTTTTGTCTATGCTGCCGCCCTCGGAATACCGTCGATCATTTTGTCGATCATCGTCGTGCGGCACGCACGAGTGAAGAGCAGTCATGAGCCAGGCTGAAGTTTTAGTCGGCCCGCTCCTGGATATCGAGGATCCGGGATGCCGCGAGTTTCAGATCGGTGATGGAGACTGGCCATTTCTGGGTTTCGTCGTTCGCCAGGGAGACAAGGTCTTTGCGTACCAGAACTACTGTGTCCACGTCGGGCATCAGCTGAATTGGATGCCGAACGGCTTTCTGACCAAGGATCACACGTCTATTATCTGCGCCTCGCACGGGGCGCAATATGAGATTGATACGGGCTTGTGTTTTCGCGGACCGTGCATGGGAAAGTCACTGCGCAGGGTCGACGTCGAGGTCCGCGACGGGCTCATCTATGTGACCGGCCCAACCAGCATGTAGCAGCTGTTAGGGCTTGTCCTCGAGAAACGCGAGCGGATCGTGATAGCCGGTATGCGGATCGCCCGGGGCCTTACCGACATAGTCTTCGGGATCCATGTCGACCGAGCCGGACCAGTCTTCGGGTGCTGCCACCTCGGTCAGCATCTGATCAGGCCAGGCCTCGATTTCGACCTCATCGATAGTGCCGTCGAAAAACTGGATTTCGACGGTGCTGTCCCCTTCGTCGATCGCAACGACCTCCAGCAATGAGCCGTTGGGCCGACGAAACCACTGTCCGATTGACGGTAATGCAACTGCCATACGACTGACTCCTGGTCTGACAAAAAGAAGCCTCTCCTATATTTATAGAGCATGGATCGAAATCTTCAAGAGGCCATCGCGATCAAACAGCTTTATCGCAGCGCCAGTCCCAGATTCGATGCCCCTTGCGGAGCCCCCGGCGCTCGAATTTGGTCATCGGGCGATCGAGCGGCCGGTCGCCGTCATGCTCGCGCCGGCTTGAGCAGACGAAGCGATCGGACGCTGCCAGTATTTCCTCGATGTGTTCGGCATAGTTGGCCCAGTCCGTGGCGATGTGCAGTGAGCCGCCCGTTTCCAGCCGGTCAGCGCAGAGCTCGAGAAAAGGCGGTTGCAGGATGCGGCGCTTGTGGTGCCGCTTTTTTGGCCAGGGGTCGGGAAAATAAATATTGATTCGCCGCAGGGAGGCTGGCGGAAGCTGCTGCTGCAGCACATCGATCGCGTCTTGGGCAATAAGGCGCAAATTCCCGATGCCGGCATCCCGCGCGGCGATCAGGCAGTGCCCCAAG
>CAMYMP010000127.1 GCA_947259435.1 uncultured Woeseiaceae bacterium | reverse complement strand
AGAACATAATGCGCGAACTGCCAGCCGATGCAGAAACTGCCGGTCTCATCCGGGTTTTCGGTCACCTGGATGTCCTCAGGCTCGACCGTGCTCTGCGTGTGCTCGCTCAATAGCTTGGCGATACTGGGCTTCTCTGCGGCATATACAATGTCCATGTCGTTCTCCTGATGTACATTCCGTTGTAACTTGCGGCCACAATATCGCCGCGCGGCTTAACCAAGGCTGAAATTTTCATGAACAGGTGCTGAACAGCAAAGTGAGAGCAAATAGCGTCCTAATTGCCGTGAGCTTCGTCTGGCTCCTGGTTTCGTTCTGGAACCGAAATGTTCTGCCGCGAAACATCGACTACGTGCCGGAGATCAGGAACGAACCCGCACAGACGGTGACGCGAAAACCACCCTTCCAGGTAACTTTTAACGACGTGCAGTATTTGATCGAGCCCGAATACGAATACGACCTGACCGGCATGATCGTGTCGTATCGGCATCACGACAACAACAGCCGCATGCACCGCCTCGCGAATGACCATCTCAACATGCTTGATGTTTGTGTGGTCTGGGGTGACAACACGGCAGGCGCCCAGTTGCACAATATTGATTTCTGGAACGGCATATTCACCTGCAACGTGTTCACCCGCGATATGCAGGCCTGGGAGTCATTCGACATGAATCAACTCTCCAACAACCACCTGCTATCCGACGACGATTACATCCGCGATCGCGTGAGAGATATTCAGATCGGCGACCAGATCCATGTCCGCGGCTACCTGGCAAGTTATTCCAGCCCGCTTGGCGGCAAGCGAGGCACCAGCATCACGAGAACAGATTCTGGCGACGGCGCTTGCGAAACGCTGTTCATCGAGCGATTCGACATCGTGCGGCACGCGACGAGCTACTGGCGCATATCGATGATCGTCTCACTAATAGCACTTCTGATCGGCCTGGTCATTCATTTCAAGCGGCCGTATCGGCCTCATTAGCCGGTAATGCCCTACATTTTTCGCACACTGCTGTTGTGGCCGCTAATCCTGGCTCAGGGTATGGCGGCGCGTGCACGCGTGCCTAAGCTGCCCGAGCCACCCGGCACGCGGCAGGGCACGGCAGGCGACGGACCGCCACTGAAGCTGTTGATTATCGGGGACTCGGCGGCGGCCGGTGTGGGCGCTCTGCACCAGGACGAAGCATTGCTCGGGCAGCTCGTCTCGAGACTCTTACCGCACTATCAGGTGATTTGGAAACTGCACGCGCGAACCGGCGATACGACAGCGGCTGCCCTCGCCCGCCTCGACGCGCTGGCCCCCGAGCATTTCGACGTCGTGGTCACGTCGCTTGGCGTCAACGACGTCACGGGATTGGTGGGTCTGGGTAACTGGCGAAAACAGCAGGCTCAGCTTCGCCGCGTCCTTCTGGACAAATTCTCCGCAAACCAGATACTCGTCTCGGGATTGCCGCCGATACACGCCTTTCCGGCATTGCCACAACCGCTGCGCTGGCACCTTGGCAGCCGCGCGACGGAATTCGATGCCTGTCTTCGGGAAGACCTTGCCGCCGAGTCCCGGGCTATGTTCATCGACGTCAGGTTCACGGCCAACACCGACCTGATGTCACACGACGGCTTTCATCCGGGCCCCGGAGTCTACGCCCAATGGGCCGAGCTGATTGCGGACGCTATTCAAAGCGGCTGACACGCTCGGCACACGAACAGGCTGCGGCTGCCCATCGACCGCCTATCGATCGGAGTGTTGCAGGAATAGCAGGGTGCCCCGTCGCGTCCATAGACATTGAAACGGTATTCCTCATAGACCTTGCCGCTGGCTTTGAGTTGCCGAGCCAGACTCGGCGGCACTGTTACGCCGCGGGTTCGATACGACCGCTTGCTGAGGCGCAGCGTCTCCCTCGCAAGCGTGCGCATCGCTGCCGAATCGAGGCCGGAGGGTTTTTGCGTCGGGTTCACGCCTGCTGCCCAGAGAATTTCCGAACGCAGGTAGTTACCGACCCCTGCCAGAAAAGACTGATCGAGGTACAGGCTTCCGAGAGCCCTGTTTCGGAACTGCGGTGCACGAAGCCTGTCGACGATATGTTCCGGCTTCAGTTGGGAATCGAGGATATCGGGACCGATGCGCAGCAGGAACGGATGCTGCGATAGCTGCCGTTCGGTCAGCACTTCTATTTCGGAGGCGCTGTAGAGCAGCGCACTGTGCGTCGGCGTGTGCAGCGCGACCCGCAGCTGCCGTCCGGTCGCCGGCATACGCCGTTCACGAATCGTATACCAGCGTCCATATAGCTGATTGTGGCTGTAAAGGGTCAGGCCATTATCGAATCGCGTCAGCATGGCTTTGCCGCGGGTATCGACGGCATTTACTGTCGAACCGGTCAGGCGTCTCGCGAAGCGGCGCAACTGCGGGAGCCCGAAGCTCGCCTCGACTATCGGCTGACCGACAAGTATCTTGGCGACGCGATCAGCGGCCAGCCGGATTTCCGGCCCTTCTGGCACAGCGCTAGTTTTTGAGCGCTGACTCGAGCTCCGCGACCAGATCTTCATCATATGGCTGCGTGCGCGGGCTGAACTCCGCAATCAGCGAGCCGTCCCGTCCAATCAGGTACTTGTGGAAGTTCCAGGTCGGGTAAGTGCCCGCCGCAGCAGCTAGCTGATCATAGAAAGGATGTGCATCGCCGTTCTTGACGTTGACCTTTTCGAACATCGGGAATTTCACTTTGTAAGTCAGGCGGCAGAATTCCTGAATCTCGGCTTCCGTACCCGGCTCCTGGCCGAGGAAATCGTTCGAGGGAAAGCCCAGTACGACAAGTCCGGAATCGCCGTACTGTTCGTACAGCTTCTCGAGACCGTCGTACTGTGGCGTATTGCCACATTTCGACGCTGTATTGACGACAAGCAGGACCTTGCCCGCATACGTGTCGGAAAGGTTGACGGAATCTTCCGAGGCCAGCCGTCTGAAGTCCTGATCGAGCAATGTTTGTTCACTTGCCGGAGTAGCTGATACTGCCATCATGAGAAATGCTCCTAGTAATGCTCGCATTGTATGTTCCTGCATTGTCTGGTTTTAGAAGACTTATGTTGCCGTGTCTGGGCCTGTCTGGCCATAGGAAAAATGTAACAAGTCGTATCAGTTGCTGTTCGGGCGACGACGATAATCTATCGTGTCGAAATGTTATTCCGTGGGCCAAACGATGAATCAATCAAGTCGGCTGTATTCCCTGCTCGCGCTAACCGGAGCGAGTCCGTTCGTAGCCTGTGCCGTGCTGCCGCTTGCCGGCATAGGCTCGATCCCCGGATTCGGTGCGCTGGACGTCCTGGCCAGCACCTACGGACTTGCGATTGTCTGTTTCCTGGCAGGTGCACACTGGGCGACGTATTTATACAAGCAGCACGAGACGCCATTCAATTTGTTTGTCAGCAGCAACGTCGTGTTCCTGGGGGCATGGTTCACCTTCGTCCTTGTCGGCCTCAGCGCGGCGCTAGTGTCGCAAGTGCTTGCGTTCCTGTTCCTGCTGTACGTCGATCAGCGCATGCTGAAATCCGGCCTGATCTCGCGCCATTACTTCCAGGTGCGGGCCGCGGCGACCGCGTTGGCGGTCGTGTCGTTGCTGACAATCGTGTTGACTCGATAAGCCGAAGTTATCTGGCATGACGTCGCCCCGACCATTGCTGGTCATTCTCGGAAATCAGCTGTTTCCGCTGAGTTTCCTACCGCCCCCCAAAGATGTCGGCGTATTTATGGCCGAAGACATGGGCTTGTGCACCTACGAGAGCCACCATCAGCAGAAAATCGTGCTGTTCCTTGCGGCAATGCGTTCGTATGCGGATGAACTGCGGGCTGCGGGTTACAGGGTTGAATATCATCACCTCGATGCGAGCAGCAATAAAAGCTACGAAGACAGGCTAGGCGAGACGATATCGTCGTCGGGCCACGATTCGTTGCAGCACTTCGAGGTCGAAGACAAGCCGATGGAGGCGCGGCTGAAGGTGTTCGCCGACGCCAACGATCTGCCGAGAGAAGAGCTGCCGTCGCCTATGTTCACCTGCTCACGCGACGAGTTTCGCAAGTTCGCCGAGGGCAAGTCCCGCTTGCTGATGGGCGACTTCTACAAACAACAACGTCGACGGCTGGGCATTCTCGTCGACCGGAACGGCGAACCTGCCGGTGGTCGCTGGAGTTTCGATGCGGAAAACAGAAAGAAACTGCCGCGCGATGTCCGCCCACCGGAGATTAGCTGGGCACACCCGGGTAAACATGTCAGCCAGGTCATCGACGTTGTGACAACGGTTTTCGCGGGTCATCCCGGTAATGCCGCGCAGTTCTGCTGGCCCACCACGCGCCAACAGGCACTCGAGTGGCTTGACGACTTCGTCGGCAGTCGGCTCGGCGATTTCGGTCCCTACGAGGATGCGATGACGACGCGCTCAGCGACGGTGTTCCACAGCGTGCTGAGCCCGTGCCTGAATCTTGGCTTGCTGACGCCGGATGAGGTGATCGAAAAAGCCGTGTCGGTGCGGGACACGGTGCCGCTGAACAGCCTCGAGGGCTTTGTGCGCCAGGTAATCGGCTGGCGCGAGTTCGTGCGCGGCATTTACCGGGAATTCAGTGAGCAGCAGGAAAATTCCAATTTCTGGTCTCACGAGCGCGAACTCACCGCTTCTTGGTACAGCGGGACCACCGGCCTGCCGCCGCTCGACGATGCGATCCAGACCGCGCAGCGACTAGGCTGGACGCATCACATACCGCGTCTGATGGTGCTAGGCAACCTGATGACGCTGTGTGAAATCCGCCCGGCCAGCGCGCATCGCTGGTTCATGGAGATGTTCGTGGATTCGTCCGAGTGGGTCATGGGCCCGAATGTCTACGGGATGGCGCTCTTCAGCGATGGCGGCATCTTCGCGACCAAGCCCTATATCTGCGGATCAAACTATCTGCTCAAAATGAGTGA
>CAMYMP010000126.1:4999-7063 GCA_947259435.1 uncultured Woeseiaceae bacterium | reverse complement strand
GATTCGGGTGCCCCAGTCCTGATCCTGTACGGAGACCTGCGCAGTTTTCTGGTATCGGTGCTCAAGAAGGGGGAAGCGTGCAAGGCGTTCATTCGCACGCAATACAATATCTTCAGCCTTGATGACGGTGGATTGGCAGGGATTCCGTCGCGACAGGCCATGACCTTTACTGACCTGCAGGTCGCCACCCTGGTGTGGCGCCACCAGCTCGAGATGTTCCAGCGAGAGCTAACGCAGCGGGCAAGCGATAACATTGCGTCGATCGATTTTCGTGGATTGCTGGAGACGCCGGCACCAACGCTGGAAGCTGTCGCCCGGCACCTCGGGCTACCTCATGATCGAGCGCTGCTGGATGACATAGCGCGCGGTCCTGTATTTTCCCAGAACTCCAAATTCAGCGATCGGGTTTACGATGCCGGACAGCGCGCCCGTGATGAGGCATCGCTCGAACAGCAGCACGCTGACGCGCTTGAACAAGTTTATGAATGGGCAGGATCCCTGAATCTCGGCATAGGCTTCGAGCTGCCATTAGCCCGTCAACTCGATAATCCTCCGCAATAATTCCAGAGCAAAAAAAAGTGGCGGACCCGAAGGCCCGCCACCATTTTCTTACGAACTTATCGACTTTCGACTTATTGGAACGTGTAGCTTCCGCTTAGGAAGACACGCGGTCCGATGATGTCGTAAGACGACGGGAACGTATTGCCCTGTTCCTGATAATCACCCACGAAGTTCGGCTGTTCATCGAAAACGTTCTTGAGGCCGATGTTCATGCGGAACGAGTCGTTGAACTGCCAGGCGGCCGACAGATCCACATAATCCTGTGCATCCATTGTCGGTACCGAGGCCGTCGCACGATCGACATTACCGTTGGCGATCTCATCCCACGTAACTTCGTTCATGTGGCGCCATAGCATCGACAGTGTCAGCGGGCCGCTGCTCCAGGTTACGCGAGTGTTGTAGAGAGCATCGGGCTGCGGTTCGCCGCAGATGTCACCGCCGGCTCCTGCGCACTCGTTGATCTCTGGCAGGGCGGCAACTGGCTGGACGTTGGTCTTGTCCAGGAAGGTGCTGCGGAAGCTCACCGCAAGCGTCGAACCGTCACCGCCGATTCCGGCGTCGAGGTCCTGGACCCAGTTGATCGCCACGTCAATACCTGAGGTTTCGATAAAGCCGATGTTCTCATTCAGAACGCTTACCTGGTCAACGTTGCCGTCGGGACGTCGCGATATGGCCTCGCAGAATGGTGAAGTGAGCTGCTGTACCTGAACGTAACAGATGTCCAGAACGTTATTCACGCCGCCACCGAGAACGCTGATCGAATCGGTTATTTCGATATCGAAGTAGTCAATCGTGATATCGAGACTGTCAATCGGCTGAATAACGGCGCCGAAGGTGAACGTATCCGATTCCTCTTCCGTCAGGTTCGGGTTGCCGCCGAACAGGCCTTCGATCTGCGTGTTCGCCTGCGTGAAGACGCCGACGTTTGCAGGTGCTACGCCAGTTGCGACGCAGAGATCAAAGATCGTGTCACCAGCGCTTGTGCCCGCGGCATCGCCATCAACTGAACACGGATCAGTAGCTCCCGGGAAGCCATTGGCCTGACCCTGGAACAGCTCGCCGACGTTCGGCGCGCGCGTAGCCGCCTGGAAGCCGGCACGCAGCCGCAGCTGATCGATCGGCGCCCAGTTGAGCGCGGCAGCGTACGTATTGATGGTGCTCGAGATGTTCGAGTAGTCGGAAGTACGCGCTGCCGCCCAGAAACTCAGGGATTCTGCGCCAGGCTTGCCCTCCAGCAGCGGAATGTCGATCTCCGCGAAGAACTCGGAGACGTTATAGCCGCCAACCGTCGTGTCGCCGGCATTGAAGCCGAGCACGTCGCCCGAGGAGAGGAACGTGTCGGGCCGGAACTCGGATTCGTCATCGCGGCGCTCCCAGCCGATGGCCAGGCCGATCGGACCCGCATCGCCGATACCGCCGAACTGGCCGGTTATCGCGGCGCTCAAGACCCGGTAGTCGATCGACGTAACGTTCGAGGCACCGACGTTGACAAAATCGACAGCG
>CAMYMP010000126.1:0-4959 GCA_947259435.1 uncultured Woeseiaceae bacterium | reverse complement strand
CCGAAGATGTTCATCGGCACGCAGCCTCCGCTGGGATCCTGGCACGACAGGCCGTCGTCGGTAACCAGTGCGGCCTGCTCGAAAGCCGTCCGGGAGACGTCGTTGTTCAACAAGTTGTCTTCCGTCAGACGAGACTTGGAATAGTAGGCATCCCAGCTCCAGTCATCATTGAAGTCGCCGCGCGCGCCGGCAATGATGCGGAACGCGTTGCGGTTGTTCAACGCCTGACGAGGCCCATTTTCGACCATACGACGGCCGATGTACGGCAGGGTCACATTTTCATCAAGGTCCAACGGGTCGGTTCGCAGGCCGCGAAGTGCATCCTGAACTGATGGTGCAAAGAACGGGCTGTCCGGGTTGACCGTCAAAGTGAGAAATGCGGGTGTCGGCGCCAGTTCCTGCGGGACCTTGTTGCTCGCAAACGTCACTTCGGTGTAGGCCGTGGCCTTTTCGCTCATATCGTAGTGACCAGCGGCATGCACGAGGAATCGATCCTGTGGCAACTGCAGATAGTTGTCCGGCGCGTAGTTGAAGCGCGAGTCCGGCTCTACCCAAGGCAGTCCACCACCGCTGGAGTCAAACGTCCCAAGCGTGAACTCGTCGCCCGTACCTGGCGTGCCGTCCGGATCGATCGTCGGCCCACCGAATACGCGTGTACCCGGAACGCCTGACGAGCCACTGGCTGCCAGCGGTCCGCCAACGCCGGTCTTCTTGTTCTGTCCCGGCGTACCTGCCGGTGCAGAGTCACCCAGCGCAAATCTCGAGAAATCACGGTCGCACTGGAACAGCGGGTTACGTGTCGAATAGGAAGCATAGACAACCGCATTACCCTTGCCGTTGTCGAAGTTACCACCAACGGTGACATCGATATTGTACCGTTCGGCATCGCCCTCGGTCGTTGTGTCGTACAAGCCCGTGATCTCTACGCCTTCGAAATCGTCAATCATTTGGAAGTTGACGACGCCCGCGATTGCGTCGGAACCGTATACCGCGGAGGCACCGCCGGTTACGACGTCCACCTGCTTGATCAGCGTGCCCGGAATCGTGTTGAGATCGACAACACCGAACTGCGTCGACGGAATGTAGCGTCGGCCGTTCACAAGTACGAGGGTTCGCGACGTGCCAAGACCACGCAGGTCGACGCGCGCCGTGCCATCACCAGGATTGTTCGAACTCGGCCCGAATGAAGGCAACGTAGCCGGAAGCTCATTGAGCTTCATCTCGACGTTTACGATGCCGGAAATTTCGAACTCTTGACTATCGACGACCTGCAACGGGCTGACAGCCTCGAGGTCGGTGCGAACGAGTCGGGAACCGGTAGTAATAATCTCTTCGATTTGTTCCGGTTCTTCCTGCGCTGCGGCCGGTGTTGAAATCGCAGTCGCACCTGCAGAAAGTATCGCCAGCTTCACCGCCTGCGACAATGTTGAACTATTCATATGGAACCCCCATGGGTAGGCTGTTTCGGATTGCGGTTATAGTCGTTGCGCGTAGCCGCCGCTCTTCTATGTCGTTTCCGGCTTTAGCGCAGGGGCGTAACTTTATCTGCACGATTTTCGAATGTCAAAATTATTGTTGCTATTTTGGTACGCGAACATAATCTGGCCTGTGCAGTCGCCGCTGACGTGTTTATTCACAACCTCTGCGGAAGGTTGCCGGGCGACACCCGCACGCCTGCACTTAAAGTCTAATAAAATCAGTAAGTTGATAGGTTTTCGGGCACATTAGTCGCCATCAAAAATACTCTCCTGACGCGGGACAATCACGGAAAACGAGCTTTCGTTGCCATAAAACAACATTGATCTGAGCCTGTCGGGATTGTTGTTTTTTTGCACATAAGCTGGTCAATGGCGGTGCATTTCGTGTAATTCACAGGCTGTCCTCCGCATGGCTTCTCATTTTTTGTTTTATATTCATGAACTTATATTCAAGGCGCCCCTCAAAGCCGACTCTGAGTTATTCGAATTTCTTATATTGAAGCTGCCCTGCTCAGGATCCGGCAATATTGGTCCCGCTCGGCATCCGATTCCGCCTCGCCGGATCCTGGCCGACGAGCACACCGTCCGCATTTTTGTATACTGCCGGCCGTTTTAAAGTTACATGGTCGACCAACATGCTGAACCCGAGCCTCGATACCAATTTGCTTGCAGGCCAATACGCGACCGATGATCGGCTGCGAATTCACGACCTGCTGCTGCCCGATTTTGCCGCGCGGCTGAGCGCTGCCTGCCGGGACGATGTGCCCTATGAGTATCTTTACCATGTCGATGGTCAGAATCTTGCTATGCCGGCGGCGGAACTCAGCAGGCTGAGTCAGAAAGAACAGCATGACCTGCAGGAAAAAATCATCTCGGCTGCATCGGAAGGTGTGGGATTCTTTTATTGTGGCTATCAGATGCGGCGCGCCCCGGCGAAGACCGATGATCCGAAGCTGGCATTCCTGCATCAGATGTTCGACTTTGTTAACAGTGACGAGATGCTGTCGTTCGTCAAAACAATCACGGGTCAATCAGATCTGAAATTCGCCGATGCTCATTACACACGCTACACGTCGGGACAATTCCTGACGCGACATAAAGACGACATTACCCGGGAGGGGCGGCGCATTGCCTATGTGCTGGGGCTCAGCGAGCACTGGCATCCGGATTGGGGTGGGCTGCTGCAATTCTTCGACGATGATGGCTCGCCAAGAGACTTTTTGGTCCCCGCCTTCAACACTTTGACTTTGTTCGACGTGCGTCATGTCCATTCGGTTTCCTACATCACGCCGTTCGCGAAGGAACCGCGTTTTTCACTGGCGGGCTGGTTCGGCGCGTAACATCGCGCACGGAGTGCAATTGCGAGATAATTAGTCGTTTTCCGCGCTACATTTTTTTGCAACCAACCAGCGATGAGCATGACGACCCAGACCACGAAGGAACTGCAAACCGCCGCAACCCATATGCACGCCGGCCGGCTCGATGAGGCAGAAACGGTTTGCCAGGCCGTGGTCAGCGGCCAACCCGGCCAAATCGATGCGCTGCATTTGCTGGCTTTGATCAAGCGACGTCAAGGCAACTTTGATGCGGCCGAGTCCCTGTTCGTGACCTGCCTCGAGAATGCGCCAGACCGGGCCGACATTCACGCCAACCACGGCAACCTTCTGCGGAGCCAGGGCAGAACGGGCGAGGCGATCGCCGAGTATCGACGTGCCCTCGCGATAGACGATGATTTTCGACCGGCCAGAATTGCGCTCGCCCGCGCACTGAATCTGGCCGGAGAAAACTCGGACGCCCTTGCTGAATGCGAGACACTGCTCTCTCGGGATAAAGCCGACGCTGAGGCGTGGGCCGCCTACGGGTCGGCTCGGCGGGGGATCGAGGATCCGGTCGAAGCCGAGGTTGCGTATCGAAAGGCGATCGACATCAGTCCGAACTATGGCACGGCTCACCATGACCTCGGTGCGCTGCTTGCCAAGGAAAGCCGTCATGAAGAAGCGCTCGAGCAGCTCGTACTCGCCGCGGAAGCCGGCGTTACCGGACCAGAGATCGTCTACAACCTCGCCAGCTCGCTGGCAGGGCTAAGCCGATTCGACGAGTCAGAGGCGTTGTTACTTGATGCCGTCCAGGCACTGCCCTACGCGATCGAGCTGCATCGGCTGCTGGCGCGGCTCAAGTATATGCGCGGCGATCGCGACTTCGACGGTGCGATCCGCCGCGCAGTCAACGTTTCGCCCGACCATGTGCCGCTTCGCATCGCTCACTCGCAGTTGATGCTTGCTGCGGGCGACCTCGATGGAGCCTACGAAGTACTCGAAGGTCTTGGCGATACCGGTGTGCATGAGCAGGCCGTGCAGGCCGAACTTGCTGCGATCCACCAGGAAGCGGGACGTTATAGTGAGGCGCTTGCATGTGCGCAGACGTTGGCTGCGGGCTCGGAGAAATTTGGTCCTCACGTCGACCTGATCATTGATGCGCTGATGTCGCTCGGGCGCGCCGATGAGGCAATGCCGTATATCGAGATGGGGCGCGAGGAACTGCCGCTCAATCAGTGGTACGTCGCCATGGAGGCGACCGCCGCGCGGCTGCTCGGTGATCCGCGCTACGAACAGCTCTATGACTACGAGCGATTCGTGCAGTCATATACGATCGAGGCGCCCGCCGGCTGGTCATCGACCGACGGGTTTCGTCGGGATCTGAATGCGGCGCTCGTGGAACGCCACAAGTTCCATGCACACCCGCTGGACCAGAGTCTGCGCAAAGGTACGCAGACCCCTCGCGGATTGCTGGGAGACCCGCATCCCGCCATCGTCGCCTTCCTGCACGCAGTGCAGGAGCCGATCGAGCAGTATCGGCGTCATATCGGCAATCGCTCCACGCATCCGATGACGGCGCGCAACCGTGGCAAACTCACGATGACGGGCTGCTGGTCGGTGCGCCTTCACAAGGATGGCTATCACGTCAATCACGTGCATCCAGAGGGCTGGATCAGCTCCGCGTATTATGCCGAGGTACCACCGGAAGTCGGTGATGTTGAGCGCAAGAGCGGCTGGATCAAATTTGGTGAACCGCGCTATCCGGTGCCCGGCGCCACGGCCGGGAAATTTGTGCAGCCACAGGCCGGTTCGCTGGTGTTATTCCCTTCTTATATGTGGCATGGAACCACGCCGATCACTGGCGACGAACCGCGGATGACCGTGGCATTCGATGCAGTGTGCGTGGACCCCTGAATAGTTAGATCGTGGGCACAGATTATCGCGAACGCTTGCGCGCCGATGCCGATGCCGGCCACCGCATTGCCGAACGCCTGCTGTTGCTCGACTTGCTCGCCGCCAGGGACCTCTGCCGACCGCAGATTATGGACAATCAATCGCGCGACACCTTGTATTTGGCTGTCACGATATGTACCTTCTTGCCACGTTGATACAAGAAGGCAAGCGCGCTTGAACGTTCTTGCATTTGTCTCAGCGCCGTTGTCGGC
>CAMYMP010000125.1 GCA_947259435.1 uncultured Woeseiaceae bacterium | reverse complement strand
GCCTGTGCGACCGGCCAGATGATATTGCCCGAAAAAACTCTGCGCTCGAACGGGTGCAGTTGAAACTCGAATTCCGTGACCACACCGAAGTTGCCGCCGCCGCCACGAATAGCCCAGAAGAGATCAGCCTCCTGCTCATCGCTGACTGTACGGACCTGCCCATCAGCCGTGACGATTTCTGCAGAGCGCAGGTTGTCGATCGCGAGGCCGTACTTGCGATTAAGGCGCCCCATGCCGCCGCCCAAAGTGAAGCCGCCGACACCGGTATGCGACACGACGCCCGCAGTTGTCACGAGGCCGTACTCGAGCGCGGCGGAATCCAGGGCATTCAACAACGCACCGCCACGCGCACGTGCGCGACGTGCGTCGCGATCTGCAGCAACGGTGTTCATCAGAGACAGGTCAATCATGATGCCGTCATCCGCGACGGACTTGCCCGGCCAGCTGTGCCCTCCCCCACGAACGGCAGTCAGCAACTCCCGTTCCCTTGCAAACGTGACGGCGTTGCTTACATCTTCGCTGTTCATGCAGCGGGCGATTAGCGCTGGTCGTCGGTCGTGCATGCCGTTCCAGACTTTCCGGGCACTGTTGTACTGCGGATGATTCGATAACAGGACTGGACCTGTCAGACTTTCTCCGAGCTCCTTGATCGCGGCTCTTTCGAGTTCAATTTCAGCACCATCGAGAGAAATGCCGCGAATACTCGTGACAGCGTCAGTTGCAACGGGCGCTTTGCGCTCGCAGCCTGGCAGCATTGGAATAGCGGCCGCTACACTCGCGGCAAGTGCGGTACGACAGAATCGACGTCGGTCCATGATCAAACCCCCGATGAATTTATGATTTTGGTCTTGTCTTACAAGCTTAGTCTATCTGCGCGCGCTTGCCAGCCTGCCGGCGTCATTAACCGAACCGCTGCGCAGCTGCTCAATGCTGGACTCTTGTTCTAGTTTTCGGATTTGAGTTCGCGACTCATCAGCGCCGTGACGGCTTCGCGTGGAGAGGTGTCTTCGTACAATATACGGTAGACCTGGTGACAAATGGGCATCTCGATGTCGAGTCCATCGGCAACTTCCCTGACCGCCTCCGCAGCCAGAACGCCCTCGACGACCTGCTGGATCTCCCGTTTGGCTTCCTCGATCGACATCCCGCCCGCGAGCGCAAGGCCCATACGCCGGTTCCGGGACAGGTTGTCAGTGCAGGTCAGCACGAGGTCTCCCATGCACGCCAGACCCATAAATGTTTCCTGGTCTGCCCCCAGCGCGACACCAAGTCGCTTCATTTCGACAAGCCCTCGCGTTATTAAGGCAATTCGTGTATTGGCACCAAAACCAAGACCGTCGGACATGCCGGCAGCGATGGCAAGCACATTTTTTACAGCGCCGCCGACCTCGACGCCGATAATGTCGTCCGATGTGTAGGCGCGGAACTTGTTGCTCGACAATGATTTGGCAAGAGAATCTGCGAATTCGCCGTTATTGGCAGCGATGGTCATCGCCGTGGGCAGGCCAGCGCCGACCTCCTTGGCAAACGTTGGCCCGGAGAGCACGGCGATTGGGCGATCGGAGCCCAATACTTCAGCAGCGACCTGATGCGGTAGCTTACCGGAGTGCAGTTCAAAGCCTTTCGTCGCCCAGCAGACCCGAGACTGCGGTCCGAGCAACGGCCGGATCGTCGTCAACGTCTCGCGTAAGCCATGGCTCGGCACGACGACGAGGATATCGCGCGCGCCGTCAACGCACTCTTCAATGTCGGAGCTCGCGAGCAGATTCGGCGGAAACCGGACGTCAGGGAGATACCTCGCGTTCTCGCGGTCGGTCGCCATGGCGTCCAGAAGGTCGAGCTCCAGGACCCCACCCAGCCGTACGTTACAGCCACAGCGAGCGAGTTGCACCGCGAGCGCCGTTCCCCACGAGCCGGCGCCTACAACCGCAATTTCCTGAGGAGACGCCGGATTTATCAGTGTTTCTCCGAGCTGCCGGCTTCTGCTTCTGCTTTTTGTGCGGCCTGAAGCATCGACTGCTGGTAGAGCGCATCGAAATTTATTGGCTGTAACACGAATTCAGGGAACCCACCTTTCTGAATGATTCCTGCGATCGCCTCACGTGCATAGGGAAACAGGATGTTCGGACAAAAGCTCCCAATAATCGCGTCGAATTCCTCTTTGCTATAACCCGCTATATAGAACAATCCGGCTTGCTGGACCTCGACCAGGAACAACGTCTTGTCGTCTTCCTTCGCATCGATTGTTACGGTCAATACAACCTCATGAGCATCGTCTTCAATGCTGCTGTGGCTGCTGCGCAGATTAAGGTCTGTTGTTGGTTTCCACTCGGTGGACCTGAAAATGTTCGGTGCCTGTGGTGACTCGAACGAGAGGTCCTTGATGTAAATCTTGTTGATCGAAATACGCTTGTCTGCTTCGTCTTTGTTTTCGTCTGCCATGCTGTTTCCTATTTCTGGTTACGCTTTTTGAAAGCATGCTGTTGGAGCGTCGTCCCGGCACCTTGCTCTTTGTTTTCTTGGCCGTCACGACCGGGAGGCCTGCCTGGGTCCATGCCGCCATACCACCCTTCAGACCATAGACGCTCTCATAACCCGATTTGCGCATGGACGTGACGATTTTGTTCGAACTCATTCCGCTGTCGCAGACGGTCACAATAGGTTTGTTCTTGAGCTTGGCAATTTTCTTGTGTCCGGCGTCGAATTCATCCATCGGGATATTCCGCGCGTTTACGATGTGGCCGCGCGCATACGCCTCGGCATTTCTGAGGTCGACAACCGTCGCGTCGTTATTGATCAGCATAACGGCATGCGTTGGGTCGACCGCAACGAGACCGCTGGCCTTGCGGCGCAGCTCGGTGAGAACGAGCACAAAGAAGCTGGTCACGAGAGCCAGCACCAGCAGCGTGTGATTGCCGCTGAATTCCAGAAATCTGTCCATGAACTGTTTTCGGGGCGTCAGATGTGGCGCCCGGGTTGTGGCAAAGACCGCATTATACCAAACTGCCGAATCATGAAACCGCTCAGGCTCGCTTTATTGTTCTTGCTGATGCTGGCCGCGCATTCCGCTGCACAGGCCCCCGAGGGCGAGCTGGCCAAGGTCAAGGAACAAGAGCTGGAGGAAGTTCGCGACCGCATCAGTGAGCTGAAGCGCAGTATGGACAAAAGCGCGGTAGCTCGCGATCGCGTCACAGCGGAGCTGCAGGAAGCTGAAATCTCGATAGCCGAGAAGCGTATTCGGCTCAAGGAGCTGGAGCGTGAGCGCGAGTACAGCACCAAGCGCAAGGCCAAACTTGATACAGAGCTGGCAAACCTGGAGGCCGAGCTCGACGAAGAGTCGCAGGAGCTCGCCGGGCAGGTTCGTGCGGCCTATATGAGCGGCAGCCAGGAGAGAATCAAATTACTCCTGAACCAGCAGGACCCGGCCACGCTTGGGCGGCTCATGGCTTACTACGGATACTTCAACGACTTTCGTGCCAATAACATCGAGGCCGTCAGCTCGACAATACGCAAGCTCGCCGCGCTGCGCGGCGAGCTTGCCGCCGAAGAGGCGCGAATCGCTGACCTCGCGAAGACTCGATACGCGGAACTGACCAAACTCAACAATGCGCAGGAAAAACGGCAAAAACTGCTTGCGAGCCTCAAGGTGAGGATCGTCGATGAAGGACGCGAGGTGGAACGACTGGCGGCGCAGGAAAAAGACCTGTCGCGGCTGATCGCCGAACTCACGAGTATATTGTCGGACTACCCGATTAGCTCCGAGGAGCCGTTTAGCGAGCACAAAGGTCGGCTAACCTGGCCCGTCGCAGGAGCGCTGACACATGACTTCGGGCAACCGCGCGTGGGCGGACAGTTGAAATGGAACGGTGTCGTGCTAGCGGCGCCACGGGGGCGTGAAGTCCGTTCCGTATATCACGGACGCGTCGTATTTGCCGACTGGCTGGCAGGGTTGGGCCTGCTTGTCATCGTCGATCACGGCGAGAGTTATATGACGTTGTATGGATACAACGAAACGATCCTCAAGAACACCGGTGACTGGGTTGCACCTGGAGACGTCATCGCGACGGTGGGCGACAGTGGCGGTCAGGCGCAATCCAGTCTCTACTTCGAACTGCGTCGCGGCACCCAACCCATGAATCCGACGCAATGGGTCACCCGCCGGCCGGGGCAGTGAAAACGTGACGGGCGCCTGTAGGCGCATTCCGGACGCTATGTTATCGTCAGTGGGCCTGTGCGGTCGGGTGCCGTGATAAGCTCATCAGGGAGACATGTATGTTATTGAAAACCAGAGCGATTCTGGTTGTGGTAGTCGGCACCGTGATGGGCTTTAGCCTGTCGTTGAGCGGTGGCCTGATGGCCGACAGGCATCAGCCTCAGAACGAGGAACTGGCCTGGGAGCAGGCGCGCCTGTTAGCCGAGGTTATGAATCGCGTCAAGCGTGATTATGTCGAACCGATAGATGACAGGGAATTACTCGACAGCGCCATCCGCGGCATGGTGAGTAATCTTGATGCGCATTCACAATATCTTGATGCAGACGAGTACCGCGATATACGCGTCAGCACGACGGGCAGTTACACGGGCATCGGTATCGAGGTCAATGACAAAGACGGCATCATCAAAGTCATAACACCAATGGCAGGTTCGCCCGCGGCGAGGTCAGGTTTGCGCAGCGGCGATCAGATTATTGCCGTCGATGGTGTCGCCGTCGACGCGGACAATCTACAGAAAACTATTGGGCGCATGCGCGGGCCTGCCGGGTCGAAGACGCATGCGCGGGCCTGCCGGGTCGAAGATCAGCGTTACCGTGCTGCGCAACGAAGAAGCGATTGAGCATGAGATGCGCCGAGAGGTTATTCGTGTTGCCAGCGTGCACCATGAAATTCTCGGCCCGTCATTTGGCTATGTCCGCGTAAACCAATTCAGTGAGACTACGGCGCGCGAACTGAGTCGGGCTATCGACAAGATGCAGCATGATGCTGAGGGCATGCTCGACGGGCTGGTCCTGGATCTGCGCAACAATCCGGGCGGAGTGCTCGACGCGGCTGTCGACGTGTCGGACCTGTTTCTTAACGCGGGCGTCATTGTGACCGCGGATGGCCGCACAGTGGATTCCCGCTTTCGTCGCTCGGCACATCGCGGCGACGTTCTGGACGGCGCCGAAATGATTGTTCTCGTCAACGACGGCTCTGCGTCGGCCGCCGAAATCGTAGCAGGTGCGTTGCAGGACCACGGCCGGGCAATCGTCGTCGGCACGGCGACGTTCGGTAAGGGGCTGGTCCAAACCGTGATGCCCTTGTCGAAGGGTCGCGCTATCAAACTTACAACCTCACGCTATTACACGCCGTCCGGCGACTCGATTCATGAAACCGGCATTACGCCGGATGTATACGTCGAGAACACGCCGGGCTTTCCGGATTTGAGCCTCGCGGGCATTGTGGATCCGGAGCAGGATGTGCAGCTAATCGAGGCCATCGAGCGGCTGCAGCGCGAACAGGTAATGCATAGCAAAGCATTATGACGGTAGTGCGGTTCTTGCTTGCGGCGGCGATGACGCTGCTGGTGGCGCAAAGCGCCGCCGAAACGCGACCCCGTATCGCTATTATCATTGACGACCTGGGTTATCAGTTCGAGGCTGGTCGCCGCGCCATCGATCTGCCGGGCCCGGTAGCTTTTGCCGTGCTCCCCGGTACGCCAAGAGGGCAACGGCTGGCCCGCATAGCGCATGAGCGTGGCAAGGAGGTGCTGCTGCATTTGCCACTGGAGTCTGTCGGCCACGACGGGCCGGCGGAGCCCGGCGCACTGATGCTCGACATGAGCCGAACGGCTTTTCACGCCACCTTTGCCGATGCCATAGCAGCGGTGCCGTTTGCGGTTGGTGTTAGCAGTCATCGCGGCAGCCTCCTGACGCGGCATCCGGGGCACATGGGGTGGCTGATGGAGGCGATTCGTCAGCGAGAGGACCTGTTCTTCATAGACAGCTACACGACTCACGAGAGCATCGCTCTGCAGATCGCGGCCGAGACTGGCGTCACGGCGATCAGGCGCGATGTGTTTCTGGATCATGACCGAGCAACAGAGGCGGTCGTCCGCGAGCTCGAACGCTTAAAGAAAATGGCCCGCAAACGCGGTACAGCGGTGGCGATCGGACATCCTTTTCCGGAAACGCTGGAGGTGCTCGAACGCGAACTCCCGAAGTTGCGCGAGCAGGGTTTCGAGTTGGTCTCGATCAGCGAGTTGATTGCGATGCAATTGAACCGCATATGAATAGTGTGCTCTAACACAGAGATGACAGACGAATTCACAAATCGATGAAGCAGCGGCTCACAGAAACGTGGCTGGCGCTGCTGGTGCTGCTGTTTTCGAGCTCGGCGGCCACTGGCGCCAGCGAACAGGATTCGTATCTCTTGCTTGCCGAGAATGATGATTCCGTGCCGGGGCCGCAGGCAGAGGATGTCGCCTGCACAGCAGACTACGAGCCCGTGTGCGGCAGCGATGGCCAGACATACAGCAATACCTGTGTCGCCGGTGTCGCCGGTGTCGAGGTCGCGAGCCAGGGTATGTGCCAGAGCGGTGAGTCAGGCTGCAGTGAAGAGTTCGACCCTGTCTGTGGAATCGACGGCAACACCTACATAAATGAATGTTTTGCCGGTCTGGCCGGTATGATGGTCGCCGGCCTCGGTTCGTGTACGGCAAGCGGCTGTCCGAGCATCGAAGATCCGGTCTGTGGCATGAACGGCCGCACGTATCTGAATCGCTGCGAGGCCGATGCGGCGCGCGTGCCGGTGCAGCGCAAGGGCATTTGCGACGTGGAAAACTGTCCGAAGGTGTTCGCGCCGGTTTGCGGTAATGACGGCGTGACCTACGACAACGCGTGTCACGCCGACAAAGCAGAGGTGACCGCATTCACGCCTGGAATCTGCAACGTTCGGCCGTGCCCGAGCATTTTCGTACCAGTCTGTGCGTCCGACGGCCTGACTTACAGTAACGCGTGCCAGGCGGAAAGGCGCGGCATTCGTATCGACTATGCCGGCATGTGCGAGGGGCAAGGAAGAAACTGCCCAAGAGTCTATGCGCCGGTCTGTGGTTTGGACGGCGCGACCTACGAAAACGAGTGCCAGCTCGAAAATGCCGGCATCGACAAAGCGTATGCAGGGGCCTGCGTCGGCGATTAGCTCCAGACGGGCCGCAGGCGGCCTTTTTCATCCGCCTGATAGGGCATCCAGGCCAAGCCGACTACTGGTACGTGGATATCAGTGCTCTTGGCGCGCACGACGATTTCATCAAGCTCCTCAGCCTGCGCATCGAATGCCGTGTCGAGCGCCGCGACTTCTTTTTCAAGATCGCGGTTCAGTGCTTCCAGGTCCGCTTTCACTTTGAGCGCCGTCTGTTCAGCGCGTTTGATGTCTGCAGATTCCTTGCGCGCACCGCTCGCGGTCTTGATGGCGGTGCCAATCTTGCTGGCCGACGCACTCGACAGACGCTTGCGGCCCAGCACCGCCCCGAGAATAGCGGTGCCGAAAGAGACGGCCGTATCGAGCCTCTTTTTGCTGGCCTGCTGTGATTCCCGCTCGACGGCCTGCTGAGCACGCAACAAGCGGTTCTCCAGAGTCGTTGCTTTGGTGGCGTAACGTTTGCGAAGTTTTGCAATCGCCTGATCGCGCTTTTCATTTGCAACAGTTTGCAGCCGCGCGCGAAAATCTCCCTCAGTCTCGCCGCCTTCTGATGCAAGCTTGAAGCGTTTGCTACGATACAAAGAAATCGTTTCCGTCTGGCGTATCCAGCGCTTGAAATCCCTTTTCCATGCCGTGTAATTCTTGGCAACAGCGGCGCACTGCGGACAGTCTGCATACTCTGCGCCCTCCAGTCCCTGATCACCAAGACCATCGACGTTGATCGTAATTGCTTCACCGTTGTCCCAGTCGATGCTTACCGGGCCGTCGTCGTATTCCACCGTGTAGACGTAATTGCGCTCGTCTTCGATGTTGTATCGCGCACTGTTGAAGAGAATATCGGCAGCTGCGATAAGCCGAGGGTGATAGACGATGTTATCGCCGTCGCCCGGCACATAATACTGTTCGATAGCCGGCGGCAGAGACGGAGCGGCGGTATTGCTGGCGCTCTTTGGCTTGCTTATTGCGCGAAGCGCCGCGTCGCTCTTGGCCTTGATGTGCGACATCAGTGCTTTGATGCTGCTGCGCGTCAGTGGCCCCGCCAGATAGGACAAGACCCAGCGCGTATTGAACACGACGGCTTCGTCTTCATGCACGTTGTGCAACAAAAAGCGCCGTTTTCCCAAGCCGGCTAGCGTGCGTTCCATCTTCTGCTTGTCGAAGTCGCCACCGCTTGCGCCTTCGAGGCCTTCCATGACCCTTGCCTTGTCACGTTCCGTTTGCAGCCGGCCGATAAACCACGTGCCCGTGTTTGAGAGCCCTTTGTAATCGAGGTCCACGGGGTTCTGGGTTGCCAACACGAGGCCGAGGCCATATGCGCGCGCTTGTTTCAGCAAAGTCAGAAACAGGTTCTTGGAGGGCGGGTTCGCAACAGGCGGCATATAGCCGAAGATTTCGTCCATGTAGAGAATTGCGCGCAAGCTCGACGTGCCCTGCTGCGCGCGCATCCAGCCAATCAGGTCATTCAGCAGCATCGACACGAAGAACATGCGCTGCGCGTCGTCGAGGTGCGCAATCGACATGACTGAAATCCTTGGCCTGCCCTCGGTCGTATACAGGAGGTTCTTCGTGTTGAGCGGCTCGCCCTCCATCCAGGATTCGAAGCCCGGCGCCGCAAGCAGGTTATTCAGGCGCATCGCCAGCGCGAAACGATCTTTCGCCGGGAAAAACGAGTCCAGCGTCATGACGCCAACTTTGCTGATCGGCGGATCCTGAATCTCGGCGATCAGGCTCGCGACATCGAGGTCACGCCCGGCGCGCCAGGCGTGATCGAGCAGCCGCGATATGAGGATATGCTCACGGCTTGCAACCGGGTCCGCATCGATACCCAGCAACGTTAGTATGCCGGTTGCTGTCGCCTGCACTCTCTCGCGGTACAAATCGACGTCGTCGATAAGCGCCGCGTCGGGCGCAGCGAACGACTGCAGGACCGAGATTGGCAGCCCGGCGTTGCTGCCGGGAGTGTAGATGGCAAGGTCTACATTCTTGCGCAGCTGCGCGATGCGTTCGCCGGTCTGGCCCCATTGGCCGAGGCCTTTTTTCCACAGCGCTGCCTGCGCGCTGGCATATTCGTCCGGAGTCTGCCCCTTGTCGGTTGCGGCACGGGCATTGACCCACGGCCGAAAGTCTTCGGGCTTGAGCTTCGGGAACGTGAGCAGAAGGTTTCCCATATCGCCTTTTGGATCCAATGCTATGACCGGGATATGGTCAAGCGCGGCTTCTTCGAGCATGCCGATGCCGAGACCGGTCTTGCCAGAGCCGGTCATGCCGATAATCACGGCATGCGTCGTCAGGTCTTTGGCGTCGTACAGGACCAGCTCATCTGTGAGCTTGTCGTTGTCTGTGTCGAAGCGCTTGCCGAGATAGAAAGCGCCGAGTTTCTCGAAATCCTGCACGAAACGACTCCTAGGATGGCGGATACGTGTAGCTTGCTCCGAAACCGAGGGGCAAGCCGATCGCGTAGTAGATCAGCAGGAACACGGTCCAGGTGCTTAAGATCCAGAGCGAGTATGGCAGCATCATTGCAGCAAGCGTACCGATGCCCGTGCCCTTGACGTAG
>CAMYMP010000124.1 GCA_947259435.1 uncultured Woeseiaceae bacterium | reverse complement strand
ACCGGCCCCGTGTCGATGGCACAGTCAGGCGAGCCGTCGTTCGTGGCGGTCGACGAAAACCTGTGGGTAACGTTTTACGATGTCCCGTCGCACCGCTTCCGGGCTATTCGCGACGCTTTTGTCCGGCGCAATTTCGAGTCCGCGAGCCGCGATCTCGTCACGAGCGCAAGTTACTTAAAAATCGAATCCGGGCGCGCGTTGCCTGCGATTGCAGGACGGCTTGAAGACGTCGCGGCCCAAATGAAGTCGATCTCGCAGAATATCGGCGATCAAAATGTAACGGGGACTACTCTGGACCAGCTGTTCGGCCGGGCCCATTGGCTGCTTGCGCAGCACTACCTTCACTTTGCGCGGGATTCACGCAACGCGAATAACAATCGCATGGCCGGACGTTACCTGTGGGCGACCGCTCACCACCTGGAACGCGCGGTACTGTGGAGCAACGCCCGAATCGACAGGAACGTGGTGACTACGCTGGAGGAGCTGCGCGAACTCGCGAGCCGCCTGCAGGATAGTGAGAAAGCCGCTGCGGCGCGCAAGGAAAAGCCCATCGCGCGGGCGGAAAAACTCCTGGTCAAGTTGGGCGCCGACATTGATCGACCGGTCGTTCTGAATATTCAGTAGTCGAACGCTACAAAGCTACGGGAGCGCATCCGATGGAATCCGAAAATTCATGGTTTGGCTCGTTCGTTGATGCAGTGTCGAATCAACTGGGCGTTGGTGCGGATTACCTGCCGAGCGTTCTTGCAGCGATTCTTATACTCGTGTTCGGCTGGGCCATCGCACGCCTCGCGCGTGGCGCGGTGCGCAGAGTCGCACAGGCATCCAATCGTTTCCTCGAGCGGGCATTCCCCGAGGGCATGCTGGCGGGAGCGCGCGTTTCGTCACTGGCGGGAACGCTTCTGGGTGAGGTCGTATTCTGGGTCATTGTCCTGATGGCCGTTGCGATCGCTGCGGAAGTTGCCGGGCTCAGTGCGATATCCGACTGGCTGGACCGGATCACAGAGTATCTGCCGCAGCTAATTGCGGGTGTTGCGATCGTCGTCGTGGGTTTTTTCCTCAGCGTTTATGTTCGCGAACAGGTCGCCCCGCAGGCATCGGCCGACGATTCGCGCCGGCGCATGCTTCTCGGCAAAGTATTGCAGGGCCTGATTATGACCGCGGTGCTGATCGTCGGCCTCGATCAGATCGGTATCGAGGTCGCCCTGCTTATCGCGTTGTTCGTCGCGTGCGTCGCGGCACTTCTGATTGGACTCGCAGTAGCTTTTGCATTGGGCGCGCGCAGCCACGTCAGCAATCTAATCGGCGTACGCTCGGCCCGCAGACACATGAGTCCCGGCGTGAAAATTCGCATCGGCGATATCGAAGGTGAAGTTCTCGAATTCACGCCGGCCCAGATCGCACTTGAAACAGATAAGGGCAAGACTATTGTGCCGGGCAAGTTTGTAGATGAGCATGTAACCATCATCGTGGTGCCGGAAGCCAATCAGGATGCGAAAGGTGTTTAGTCCGCCCGAACTGACGATCGCGTATATCAAGAAGCGTCCGGAGTCAGCCGGACGCGTGCTGGCTAAAATGCGGCCGGCAGACGCCGCCGCGTTTCTGCGGGAAATTCCGACGAGATTCGCGGTTCAGGCTGTTGCCAACATGAATCCCCGGCCTGCGTCGCTGGTCATTCAGCAAATGGGGGTCACCTCCGGTGGCGCGCTCCTTCGTGATCTCGACTCCGCGGAAGCGTCGACGATCTTGCGTCAGGTTAACCGCGCCGAGCGAGAAGAATATATTAAAGAATTGCCCCGCCGGCTCAGACGAAATATCGAAATGTCCCTGACTTTCCCGACAAGCACTGTCGGTGCGCATATGACGACGGCAATCACAGTATTGCGGGAAACTGACAAAACATCAGATGCACTCGGTCTCGTCAAACAGGCCGGGCGTGACTCTGCCGATCATATCTTTGTCGTCGATGACGACCGGAAACTCGTCGGTGCGGTATCCGTCCCGACACTCCTGCGTCGCGGGACGCACACCGTGCTTTCTGAACTGGCCGATACGACGTGTGCTTCGGTGTCGCCGCACGCCCGGTTGGAAGCGATTGCGAGCCTGGACGCCTGGCACGACTACAGTTGTTTGCCTGTCGTCACCAGGCGCGGCGAAGTCATCGGAATGATTTGGCGAAAGGCGTTGCGGCGTGCGGGACAATCTGAAATCGCTGACACGGATGCCGTCAGCCCGTCTATGGCCGAGTCGATGGTGGATGCCCTGGGGGCCAGCGTCGCTGGCCTGGTCGATTTGTGGGATTTGTCCGCCAAAAATCCTGAAGGTCAGGGAGGCTCGAATGGCCGCTGATCCGAACCACGTGATTGACGCACTGAACCGGCAGTTCTTCATCGATTATCCGCTTGACGCCGCACGCGAAATCGAGTCGCTGAGCGTCAACGCCGTTGCAGCCGCCGCCGCCCGGCAACCGGCAAAAGTCCTGGCTCCGGTCTGGCAACGCCTGCTACCCGACAGGGCCGCGTCGCTGCTGCAGGAAATGCCTGACCCGCTTGCAGACCGACTGCTCGAAGAGCTGCCGCCGCCCCGGGCCGTGCGCATTCTGGGCTGCATGTCGGCAGACGAACGCAGCGAGCGGATGGCGCGTCTGGACCCGGTCGTGCGCGAGGATCTCGAGCTGATGATGTCGTTCCCGCCGAACACGGCAGGCAGACTGATGGATGTCAGTATCACTACGTACCGGCAGAACATGACAGCCGACCAGGCCCTCAAACAACTGCGCAAGGAAAAGATGAAGACCGCTCGCAGTCTGTTTCTCGTCGACGACGATCAGAGATTGACAGGAAAGGTCGCGCTTCAAGCGCTCGCCCTGGCGCTGCCAAATGTCACGCTGGGTGAACTCGAAGAACCGATAAGCATTAGCTTGCGTCCGGTGGATCCGCTCGAGGAAGTGACGGCTGCGTTCGAAACTCACAGAGTACTGGATATTCCCGTAGTCGATCTCGACGGCGTGTTTCTCGGTGCCGTGACGCATGACACCATCGCAAAAGCGGTACACCAGCAGGCATCCATCGACATGCAAACGATGGTAGGCGCGAGCAAAAACGAACGGGCCTTGTCCAGCCCGTTTTTCACGGTTCGAATGCGCATGCCATGGCTACAGATCAATCTGCTGACCGCATTTCTCGCCGCGGCGGTTGTCGGCGTTTTCGAGAATACGATCGCCCAGGTGACAGCACTTGCCGTGCTGCTGCCAGTGGTCGCAGGGCAATCCGGAAACGCCGGTGCGCAGGCGCTCGCGGTAACCATGCGCGGGCTCGCACTGCGGGAAATTACAGTCAGACAGTGGTTTCGGGTCATGCGCAAGGAGGTCCTTGCCGGGTTTATGAACGGCGTGGCTATTGCGCTGACTTGCGGGCTCGGCGTCTATTTCTGGAGCGGATCGCTGCCACTGGTTGGCGTTATTTCCGCATCAATGGTTCTCGCGATGATCGCAGCCGGCTTTGCCGGCGCCGTCATCCCGATTGCGCTGACTCGCCTAGGTCAGGATCCGGCCACATCGTCATCGATCCTGCTGACAACCGTCACCGACGTTGCGGGCTTCTTTTCGTTCCTGGGTATTGCAACGATATTCATGCGCTTTCTCTAAAGACTTTCTTTCAGCGCGTTACGGCCTGCTGATTGCTCTGCGGCGATGTTCAGATCTCGCGCAAATAACCCCAGGAGTGCAACTTGTCATGGTCCTCGAACCAGCGGTCGCCAATGTCCTTGCGGTAATACATGTTCGGGATGAGAATGTTTTTGACACGCTGGTAAGCCTGCGCCTGGGCCTGTTTCACGGAGATGCCGAAACCGGTGACGATCAAGATCACACCGGACCTTCCGGTTATCAGCCACTCTCCGTTCACGAGCTTCACATCTTCGATATGAATGCCTTCAAGGTTGGGCTTGCGGAAGATAATGACCCGGTCTTTGGAATTGGCGTCGAAAGTCTTCGGGTCGTCGTAAGGAAAAGGTGGCACAACAACACGAACGCCGATCTGGAAGCCGCGTTTGGTTTTGAAGTTCGTTAGCGAGCCTTCTGCCATGCCGTGCAGAAAGTCGCTCACGCGCATCTGCAGACCGTCCGCCTGAATGCTGATTGTGGGATAGCCGAATCTTGCCGTAAATTCGAGAGGGTATATGCCGTGCCCGTTCACGATGCAATTGACATCGATGTAGCCAACATATTTCTCTTCAGCAAGCCGATCGCGTAATTTGGCCAGCGTCGCAGTGAATATGCGATTTGGCCCGCTCCAGTACATCAAGGTTCCCATCTCGCCGGTCGCCGGGCCGATGTTGCCCGGAAAGAGCGGCTTGTGCTCGAAATTGACGTTGATGGGGAACATGAAGTCCGAGCCGTTAAAGAACGCGCCGACAGCAACCTCGACACCGCGCACGCGTCGTTGCAGCTGAAAAACCTTGACCGTATCCGCATAGGCCGCCTTGTAGGACTGAAGGACGTGAATGACATCTCTGCCATCGTCTTCCTGGCCAACGAATAACAGACGCTTGATATTCTGCGCTTCGCCGCTGGGCTTGATCACGTAGGGCCCGGGGTGCTGGCGGACGTAGTCGATTGCGCTATCGAAATCGCTGAATTCCTGGAATGGAATTATCGACACTCCGTGGCGTTTCAGTTCCTCCTGGCCGAAACTGCGGTCGTCCTCGAGCTTGTCGGTGTAGGGTGTGCCACCGACGGCATTTTTGCCGGCGTCCCTTAGCGCTTTTGCTTTTTCTCCTTGCCCGAGAACGTCGTCGAACACGATGACATCCGCCCAGTCGACATGACTTTCCCAGTCATCGACTTTTTGAACGAAGCCGTCGCCGATCGAACGTTCCTTCTCCGTCTCGATGAAATAGCGAACATCGTTGCCTTCTTTCGCGACCTGCCAGGCGATGTCGCTAATCAAAGCGTCGATGGATACAAACAGAAAATTCCTGGCAATG
>CAMYMP010000123.1:1143-7171 GCA_947259435.1 uncultured Woeseiaceae bacterium | reverse complement strand
ACATATGTGGCCCGAACCCTGTTCGGGCTCTACGGCTGGTTCGTTTTCCTGTTCTGCTCTCTGCTGGCCCTGCTTGCGGTACTGTTTGTGCCAGGCGAGGAACGCCGACACAAGCTGGCGGCCGGCGCCTCGCGAGCAATATTCGTTCTCGCCGGCATTCCTCCAGAAATTCACGGGCTCGGCAATGTGCCCGACGAACACGCTGTGGTGGTCGCCAATCACGCGAGCTACATCGACGGTTTTCTGCTGAAAGGCTACCTGCCATCCCGCTTTTCATTCGTCGTCAAAGGAGAGATGCGCGGCGTGCCGGTGGCTCACTTTCTGCTCAGGCGCTCCGGCGCAAGGTTTGTGGAACGATTCTCGGCATCCGGAAGCTCGCGGGATGCCAGGAAAATCGTCAAAGCGGCGCTGGGCGGCGATTCGCTGGCATTTTTCCCCGAGGGCACATTCCGCAGGGAAACCGGAGTCGGTCGATTTCGCGCGGGCGCATTCGTTTCGGCCACCAGGGGCAACATGCCGATCGTGCCGATAGCGATTACAGGTACCCGTGAGATCCTGCCGGCAGGTCGCATGTGGCCCTGGCCCGGACGCCCCAGATTCGAGGTTTTGCCGCCCATCACGCCCGACGATCCGGCTTTCCGGGACCACCGTGTGTTGGCCGAGAAAGCCCGTCAGCAGATTCTTGCCGCGCTTGACGAGCCCGATCTTTGTCCACAAAGTACTCCGGACCAACCGAGTACAAGCGGAGACCCTGCATGAGTTCAAACCCCATTGTGATTGTTGCAGCGAAGCGAACGCCAATCGGCGCGTTTCAGGGCACGTTGTCGGCGGCGGCGGCGCCCGAACTCGGCGCGGCAGCGATTGCCGGCGTGATTGACGAGACGGGCATTGATCCCGCAGATATCGATCAGGTATTTATGGGCTGCGTGTTGCCGGCCGGTCTCGGTCAGGCGCCTGCGCGCCAGGCCGCCCTCGCCGGCGGCATTCCGGTCGGCACACCGTGCACGACCATCAACAAGATGTGCTCGCCGGCGGCATTCCGGTCGGCACACCGTGCACGACCATCAACAAGATGTGCGGCTCAGGCATGCAGACCATCATGCTCGGGCACGATCTAATCCGGGCAGACAGTGCGGCCGTAGTCGTCGCCGGCGGTCTCGAGTCAATGAGCAATGCGCCGTATTTGCTGCCCAAAGCTCGCCGTGGATACCGCATGGGCCACCAGGAGGTTCTCGATCACATGTTCTTCGACGGGCTGCAGGATCCGTACGAGGGCCAGATGATGGGCCATTTCGCGGAGAATACCGCCGACAAGTATGGCTTCACACGCGAAGCACAGGACGCCTTTGCCATTGAATCCGTTACTCGTGCGCAGGGCGCCGTTGCAGACGGCGCGTTCGCCGCCGAAATCGCCCCGGTTACAATTAGTACGCGTAAGGGAGACGTTACGGTGACCGATGACGAAACACCGGGCACTGTCAACATCGATAAAATCCCGACCTTACGAGCGGCTTTTCGCAAGGACGGTACCGTGACCGCGGCCAGCTCGTCATCCATATCCGACGGTGCGTCTGCCTTGTTACTGATGACCGCAGCGGAGGCAGACAGACGCGGCCTTGCAGTGGCGGCCAGGATCATCGGACATTCGAGCTTTGCCCAGGAGCCGGCGTGGTTCACGACGTCGCCCGTATCCGCGATCAATATCCTGCACGAAAAGCTCGGCTGGAGTCCCGATAACGTCGACCTGTATGAAGTCAACGAAGCATTTGCGGTCGTGACTATGGCCGCAATGCACGATGTCGGCATCGACCACAGCAAGATCAATGTCAACGGCGGCGCCTGCGCGCTGGGACATCCAATTGGCGCATCCGGTGCACGCATTACAACGACACTTATACATGCGTTACAGGCACGCAACTTGAAACGCGGTGTCGCGTCACTATGTATTGGTGGCGGGGAAGCAGTCGCCATCGGTATCGAAATCAACTAAGGGCAACAGCGATGAAATTAGCAAGCGCAAAAGCCGTCATTACGGGCGGCGCGTCGGGACTAGGTTTCGCGACGGCGCAGCGCATAGTCAATGCCGGCGGTCAGGTAGTGCTGCTCGACATCAACGACGAGCAGGGGTCCGCCAGCGCTGCGAGCATTGGCGAGCGTGCGTCCTTCATTAACACGGATGTTGCCAGCGAGGAATCGGTCAAGAAAGCGGTCAGCCGGGCAAATGAAGCCATGGGTGGCATCACGCTGGCCGTCAACTGTGCAGGCATTGCCACCGCAGGCCGAACGCTCGGCCGCGACGGCCCCTGGCCTAGCGAGAAGTTCAATAAGGTAATTCAGGTAAATCTGGTCGGTAGCTACAACGTAAGCAAAGAAGCGGCGGCGTTCATGCAGCACAATGAGCCGAACGAAGACGGCGAGCGCGGCGTCGTAATCAGCACCGCATCAATCGCTGCATTCGAGGGCCAGATCGGTCAGGCTGCATACTCCGCATCCAAAGGCGGTGTCGTCGGGATGATGCTGCCTTTGGCGCGTGAATTCGCGCAATTCGGTATACGCGTCAACACGATCGCTCCGGGCGTGTTTCTGACGCCGATGGTTGCCGGCATGCCGGAAGAAGTGCAGGAGTCCCTCGGCAAGCAGGTGCCCTTTCCGTCGCGGCTCGGCCGACCGGAGGAGTACGCTGCCGCGGTCGAGTTCATCTACGAGACCGCGATGGTCAACGGCGAAACCATTCGCGTCGACGGTGCGATCCGAATGCAGCCCAAGTAGGCGTGCCACCGGGTATGCGCTCTCCGAATGCGGGCGACATAGTGGCCTGTGGCCGGGATGTTGCTCATCGGAAGTAAAGCGCAGCGAAGCGAGCTCCCGTCAAGCGGGATCGAGACATGGAGATGAGTGACATCCCGGCCGCAAGCCGTCATTACATCCCTGAGTAGTTTGGGCCGCCGCCACCTTCAGGTACGGTCCAGACGATGTTCTGTTTCGGATCTTTGATGTCGCAGGTCTTGCAGTGAACGCAGTTCTGCGCGCTTATCTGGAATACTTTCGCACCGCCCTCTTCGACGACTTCGTAAACGCCGGCCGGACAGTAACGCTGTGCCGGTTCATCGAACATGGGCAGGTTGTAGTCGATCGGAATCGAATCGTCTTTTAGCTTGAGATGCGACGGCTGATCTTCTTCATGGTTCGTGCTCGACAGGAACACTGATGACAGCCGATCGAAAGTTATGACGCCATCCGGTTTCGGATAGTCGATGATCTCGGCCTCGGCCGCTTTCCTGAAAGTTTCATTGTCGGGCTTCGTATTGCGCCAGGTGAACGGCAGCTTGCCGAAGAAGATGTTCTGATCGATGAACGTGAACGCGGCGCCCCAGAATGTGCCCAGCTTCACGAGCGCGGGCCCGAAGTTCCGCCCTCGGTGAAGTTCCTTGTAGACCCACGACGCATTGACGCTCTCTTCGTAGTCGCCCAGCTCCGACTGTCCCGTGTCCCCCGAGGACAAAGCGCGATGAACGCTCTCGGCGGCAAGCATGCCCGTCTTGATGGCCGTGTGTGCACCTTTTATTTTTATGCCGTTCAGGAATCCAGCGTCGCAGCCGACCAGCATGCCGCCCGGAAAAGCCAGCTTCGGCAGTGACTGCAATCCACCTTTGTTTACCGCACGCGCACCATAGGCCACGCGTTTGCCGCCATCGAGATATTGCAGAATCTTCGGGTGCAGCTTCCAACGCTGGAACTCGTCGAACGGCGACAGATGCGGATTTGAATAGTCGAGAGCGATAATCAGGCCGAGAAACACCTGGTTGTTCGCCGCATGATACAGGAAGCCGCCACCTTCCGTGTGACTATCCAGCGGCCATCCGGCCGTATGTATAACCAGTCCTTCATCGTGTTTGCCCGGGTCGATTTCCCAGACCTCCTTGATGCCGATGCCGTAATGCTGGGGGTCACGATTTTCGCGGAGATTGTAGCGAGCAATCACTTCTTCACCGAGATTGCCACGCACGCCTTCGGCAAATATCGTGTAGCGCGCCGTCAGTTCGTATCCAGCCTGGTAGGTTGCCTTTCTCTGTCCGTCTTTTCCTATGCCCATGTCACTCGTCGCAACACCGGTCACTCGTCCGTCCGTGTCGTACAACACTTCGGACGCGGCAAATCCCGGGAACACGTTGACGCCCAGAGTTTCGGCCTGTTCCCCAAGCCACTGACACAAGCGACCCAGGCTGATAATGTAATTGCCACTGTTGTGCATCGGCCTTGGCACGAACAGACCCGGCGTGCGGATGCCCTTTTGTGCGCTGGTCAGGAAATATACGTCGTCGCCCTTGACCGGTGTTTTGACCGGAGCGCCCCTGTCTTTCCAATCAGGAAATAACTCGTCGAGACCGGTCGGTTCGAACACGTTGCCCGAAAGAATGTGTGCCCCGATTTCCGAGCCCTTCTCGACAACGACGACGGTCAGGCTGTCATCCAGCTGCATTAATCGGCAGGCTGCGGCAAGACCCGCAGGGCCGCCGCCGACAATCACGACGTCGAACTCCATGGACTCGCGTTCTGTTGTTTCTGTCATATTCCCCAAACTCAGAGATAGAATCGTGGTTCTGTCTGGCGTTTCTGCGCTGTGAAAAAGGATAACCGGTATTTTGACTGTTCGCGAGGCTTACGAGGATAACCTCCAGCGCGAAGGCCATGAGCGGGATGCGGCTCAGGAAAAGATCGTTGCTATGCTCGATGCGCTGCAGCAGCGGCTCCAGGCGCAAAAGCCGGTTGGGTGGCTGCGAGGCTGGTTCAGGCGCGCCGCAACGCCGGACAAACAAGGCGAAATCGGGCTCTATATATGGGGCGGCGTAGGACGCGGCAAGACCTTTCTGATGGACCTGTTCTTCGAGACCTTGTCTGTAGAGGAAAAGCAGCGTGTTCATTTTCATCGCATGATGCACGGCGTTCACGAACACCTTAAGTCGCTAGGCGGTATCGAAGATCCGCTCGATCGGGTTGCTGATCGAATCGCCAAAGACACGCGCGTTCTTTGCTTCGACGAGTTCTTCGTCAGCGATATTGGCGACGCAATGATCCTCGGCAGGCTGCTGGATGGTCTGTTCCGTCGCGGCGTCACGCTTGTCACAACATCCAATTCGGCTCCGGAGGACTTGTACAAGGACGGTCTGCAGCGCCAGCGCTTTCTGCCTGCAATCGAGCTGTTGAATACGCACACCGAGGTTGTGCACATCGATAGCGGTGTCGATTATCGACTTCGCCTGCTGCAGCAGGCGGGAACCTATTTTTCACCGGACGACGCAGCAGCCGAGGTCAAACTGCAACGCTTCTTCGATGAGTCGGCGTCCAGCCAGATCGCCGCCAACAGGATGCTCGATATCAATGGCCGGGAGATTCGGGCCCGTCTTTGCGCAAAAGGCATTGCCTGGTTCGACTTCGAGGACATCTGCGACGGCCCTCGCAGCCAGAACGACTACATCGAAATCGCGCGCTGGTATCCGACGGTCATTGTCTCCGGGGTTCCTGCGCTCAGCGGCAAGTTCGAGAATCAGGCGCGCCGGTTTATCGCGCTTGTCGACGAATTTTACGATCGCCGCGTAAAGCTCATCATTGCTGCCGCGAAGCCCGTGAACTCACTCTATGCTGGTAAGCGGCTGGCGTTCGAATTCGAGCGAACCTTGAGTCGATTGATCGAGATGCAATCGACCGACTACCTGGCCGCGCCTCACCTGGCGTAGACTGTGCCCTTGTCGGAGTTGCCCCACACCGAGCCTCGAACGATGAAAGACGAACTGATTCTCGAAGAATTTCTGCCTTACCGGCTGTCCATTACGTCGCACACCGTCAGCACCAATATTGCCCGTGTCTACGAGAAGCGTTTTGGCGTATCGATTCCCGAATGGCGCGTCATAGCAATCCTCGGACGATATCCCGGGCTCTCTGCTGTCGAGGTGGCCGATCGGACGCTGATGGACAAGGTCGCGGTCAGCCGCGCGGTGACCAAACTGATCAAGAACGGCCGCATCGATCG
>CAMYMP010000123.1:0-1063 GCA_947259435.1 uncultured Woeseiaceae bacterium | reverse complement strand
GCGCTGCAGTTCGAGCGCGAGTTGCTGCAGGATATCGGCGACGACGACTACGAAAAATTCAATGTGGTCCTCGAGCAGCTGCTCGAGAAGGCGCGCCAACTCGGCGACTAGCCAACCGGGAGACAAGAATAATGACCCGAAAAGAACTGCGCCGGGGCAGCGATCGCAAAGACAGCATTGTTCGGAAGATCCTGGCCGCTCGCGTCGACTGTGCACCGCTATCGAGCCGTCCGCAAGCCCGCGTGTTCCTCGAGCAGTACGTGGCCGACGTGCCGGTCGAAGATCTCGAAGGCAGAGCGCCGCGCATCATTGCGAGTATTGCACTGAATCATCTGAAATTCGGCGCGCGGCGCCGCAAAGGCCAGGCGTGCCTGAGAATCTTCAACCCGACCGAAGAAGAACACGGCTACCAGTCGCCCTACACGTTCATCGAAATGATCAATGATGATATGCCGTTTCTGGTCAACTCGGTTTCAGCAGCCGTCAATCGTCACGATCTTTCCGTTCATATCACGGTACATCCGATCATTCGCATAAATCGCGCCAGCGACGGCACGATCATCAATATCTGCAAGCCGGGTGACAAGAGCGGCCCCGCCGAGTCATTCATCCGCCTGGCCATCGATCGCGAGACCGATCCGCGGGAACTGAAACTCCTTGAACAGGAGCTACGCAGCGTACTCTCCGACATCCGGTTCGCTGTTCGTGACTGGAAGAAAATGCGCGCAAAAATGGCCGAGGCGACGGCTCTGTTTGACCACAGGCCGCGACGCGCCGATGAGGAATTGCGTGCCGAGAGCAGGGCATTCCTGCAGTGGCTCGCTGACGACCACTTCACGTTTCTCGGTTATCGTGAATATGCGCTTACGCGCCGCAAAGACAAGGTACATCTGCGACCCGTCAAGGGCACCGGGCTTGGACTGCTTTCCCGAAAAGAGCGCGAAGGCCATACGATCGAGCTGACCGCCGAAATGCAGCGCCTGTCGCGCGCCAAAGACTGGTTGATTCTGACGAAGGCCAACTCGCGCTCGACGATTCACCGCAACGCCTATCTCGACTATAT
>CAMYMP010000122.1 GCA_947259435.1 uncultured Woeseiaceae bacterium | reverse complement strand
GAAAGCCATCTGGAACGGAACTGTCATCGCGGAATCGGACGACACGATTGTGGTCGAAGGCAATCACTATTTCCCCAGGAATGCGGTCAATGACGAGTATCTCTTGCCGAGCGACCACTCGTCGGTCTGCCCCTGGAAAGGCACGGCGAGTTACTTCTCGCTGAAAGTCGACAGCGATACCAATAGGGACGCCGCGTGGTACTACGCGGAACCCAAAGACGCGGCAAAACAGATCAAGGGCCGGGTCGCGTTTTGGCGCGGCGTCGACGTGACCGGGTAGTGCGGCCTCGCCGAACGCGGTACCCGTAGTATCCCTGATATCCAATCCCGCAATATTCTCAATAATTACTGCATATTAGAGCGACGAATCCAGCGGTTATCGGGAGAAAGAACAATGGCGGACAAGGCACTGGACCTGGCAGGACCGGGAATTAGCAGCTACGAGGAAGTCGACAAGATCCTGCCCTCGGATTACGCATCACTCCTGGACAGGAAACGGACGCAGAAGGCCATCTACGACGTCAAGGAATACATCGAGAAAGGGCTCGCCAATGAACTGAATCTAATGCTCGTGCAGGTGCCCTTGATCGTCGAAGTCGCCTCCGGGATGAATGACATGCTCGACAGGGACGGCTCGAGGACACCCGTCGAATTCCAGTGCGGCCTCGGGCTCGACGAGCCCATCCGCGCATCCATCGTGCAGGCCGCAACCAAGTGGAAGAGGTGGGCGCTCGAGCAGTTCGACTGCGAAGTTGGTGAGGGAATCAATACTGACATGCGGGCCGTCCGCAAGGATTACTTCCTCGACCACGACCATAGTTCTTATGTTGATCAATGGGACTGGGAGCAGGTCATAACATCTGAGGACAGGAACCTCGAGTACCTTAAGACCGTCGTCGACAAGATATGGAAGGTGATTACGGGCGCCGAGAAAATGGTCCTCGACAAGTACCCCGAACTCCAGGACCCGAGATTTCCACCGTTGCCGGAAAAGCTCCATTTCATACACGCCGAGGAAATTCTGGCCAAGTACCCGGACCTGCCGAGAAAGCAGCGAGAAACCGAGATCATCAAGGAATACGGCGCTGTGTTCATCATCGGCATCGGCTGGGTACTCGATGACGGTTACCCACACGAAATGCGGGCAGCCGATTACGACGATTGGGTAACACCCACGATCGAGAAAGACGGCAAGCTGATGCACGGCCTGAATGGCGACATTCTCGTTTACAACCATGTGACCAAGAGACGGCACGAGCTGTCATCAATGGGTATCAGGGTAACGCCCGAAACGCTCAAAGAGCAGATGAAGATCGCCGAGCGCGAAAACGAGCTTTTTCAGCCGTATCACCAGATGATCCTCAACGACGAAATTCCACTGTCCATCGGCGGCGGCATCGGCCAGTCAAGGGTCCAGATGCTGCTGCTCAGAAAGGCGCATCTCGGCGAGGTGAGCACCACCGTGTGGCCGAGGCAACTCCACGAGGTCTGCGAGAAGCACAATATCTTCGTTCTGAAGTGACGCTACGGGTAATTCCGAATTGCGCCCACCCAGCACAAGGCGCATAAATAAAGAAGCGGGTAGCTCCGTGTTCCGTCGCAAGAAAAAGGCGGAAAAGGAGGAAAGCGATGGGTGCGCTTCGGCTCACATACGACGGCCATCAGCATGTCACGGCGATAAAAGAGCCGCAATACGACGTCGTGGCGATTGATTGCCCTTACACGGGCAAGGGACAGGAATTCTCACCAGCCAGCTTGCTCGGCGTCAGTCTCGCCAGTTGCATGCTCCTGTCGATGGGTGCAGTAGCCCAACGTCACGATATAGACCTGCGTGGGACGAGTGTCGACATCAAGCTCAAGGGTATGGAAAAGAGAATTCCGCACGTGGACACGATCTCCCTGGCCTTCGACATTCCGAAGGACCTTGCAGCGGCAGATCGCAAGCTGCTGGAAAACGCAGCTTGTATTTGCCCGGTTATGGGCAGTTTTTGCAGTTGTACTCAGATCATCTCGACGTACAACTACAGGGAGGCGGTAGCTGCGTGATCCGTGCTGGCACGGCTGCGGACAATCCGGCGCTACCAGACGCTGCCGAGCGCAACCCGAATCGCTTCCCCGCTGATGCCGCTGGCTTCGTCCGATGCGAGAAACGCGATCGTCTCGCCGACTTCCTGAATCGTCGGAACGCGGCCCGCCGGATACAGTGAAGCGCGCTCTTCCCACACCTGATCGGTCGAAACTCCGCGATCTTTGGCTTCCTGCTCTGCGGAACGGTCCGCCATGTCCGTCTGCACCCAACCGGGCAGCACGGCGTTTGACGTTATGCCATACGGACCAGCGTCGAGTGCGACCGAGCGCATAAGACCAAGAAGCCCGTGTTTGGAGCTGTTGTAAGCACAGCTGGCGTCCTCGGCAATCAGGCCGGCTGTTGAACTGGTGTAAACGATACGACCGTAGTGGCGCTTGACCATTTCTCGCAACACAAGTCGCGAAAGGTGAAACGGCCCGTCGAGGTTTATGCGCATTGTCTCATTCCAGAGGTCCGGATCCTGTTCCCAAACGACGCGCTCGAGGGCGGACCCGATTCCGTGATTGCACACCAGTATTTCAATCGGCCCGAGCCGCCGCTCGGTGTCTTGCACCGCGTGCGCGCAGCCCTCGGGAGTACCCAGATCGGCAACCGAATAATCGAGCCCCACCCGCGCCAGATCTTGCTCGCTTCGAGCGACGCACATGACTTTGGCGCCGCGCGATGCAAGGATCTCTGCCGTGCCGCGGCCAATGCCCCGGCTTGCTCCAGTAACGAGGGCGACTCGCCCATCGACTCCGGTCATGTTCTAGTCCTTCACTTGACGTTTCTCGTTAATCAACAGCAGAAGTTGTGCAGCAGCTTCCGCGTCGCACATTGCACGATGATGTTGTTTGAGCGGGATATCGAAACTGCGGCTCAGCGATGCCAGGCTGTACGAACGGTTGCCCGGATACATTTTTCGCATCGAGGCACAGGTGCACAGTTTCGGGTAGCGGAAACTCCGTCCGAGCCGCTTGAATTCGCGCGATATAAAGCCGTAGTCGAAATCGACGTTGTGTGCGACAAATATTGCATCCTGCATGAATGCTTCGAAGTCATCTGCAACGTCCACAAAATGGGGTGCATCTGAGACCATTGCGGGTGAGATTCCAGTCAAGCGCGTGATGTTCGGAGGAATTGAGCGCTGCGGATTCAAGAGCGTCTGAAAGCGGCCGATGACTTCACCGTTTCGGACTTTGACCGCACCAATCTCAGTCACCCGATGGTTGCTGCCCTGGCCGCCCGTTGTCTCGACGTCAACGACGACGTACACCTGATTGGGGTCGAGGACCCAGCGCACACGCACGACGTCGGCGCGAAATCCGGCGTCGCGCAGCTGCTCGAGGCGCAGCAGCTGATTTCGTCGCAGTTGATCGCCTTCGGCTTTGATTTCAATAAAGCGCACACCGCTGGCGTCGACGATCATAAGATCGGGGTAGCCGTAGCGCGAATTCACATAGTCCTGGCATATCCTGCGCAGCATGGTTACAAGGCAATCGAGGCTTGAATGCTCGAGGAGCGAGAACAATGCGTCAGCCATTGAACGACGCCAGCGAAACAGGCCGTTAGGTGTGCCGTAGTATTGCGTGCTGACTTTGAGCAGGTGCCGCCGGGTCGATGCAGGCTCGTCGCGCAGCAGGGACAGCTTCGCTTCAATGCGATCGCGATTCTGCTCGTAGAAGGTGCCGTTCGCGAGCGATGCCGGCAGCAACTCGAACGGCGAATGCGACGCGGCGCTCTCGTTGACAAAGAGTTCATCCCAAAACAGCAAGCCGAACAACGTACGCCACAACAAATTCTCGGTGCGAAACGCTGTGTGGCCGAGCTTCTCGAAATGCTCAATTGCTGCGCGCTCGGGCGAGCCGCTTTTCGATTCGTCGACGTCGATCGTTTCGGCCGCGCGCAATACGTCCGTCAGCGACGATGTGCGCTTGCTGGCGAACTTGCGTTGATAGAGGTCGCGCGCGAGCAGCCACTCTTCATCGCTTCGCGGCTCATCCAGGCAGCGTTCGAGGTGACGCTTCGCCTGTTCGCGAGACCCCGCTGCGAGCAGCAGCCGAATCACACGTTCGCTGCACTGTGCGGACTCCCCACGGCGATAGAGCATCAACGCGGCATCGATATCTTTGGCGCTTTCCGCCTTTCGCCCCAGCCGGTAGGCGAGCTCATCGCGCAGTGATGCGCTGCCCGAAAAGTTTGTCTCGGGCCAGTCCCTGCTTTCTTCGATGAGGTCTTGAAGTGCACCGGACGTCGCTTTGTGCGCCTTTTTGAGGCGCGTTGCGAAGTAGTAATGTTCCAGCGCCTCGTCAATGTCGCTGAAGCGCGGCTCGTACGTGTCAAGAATGTCATTCGTGCACACGATCCCGAGGTCACGCATTGTGAACTGCGAAAGCCCGTCCTTGACGCGACCGAAATACAGGAACAACAGGTAGCGGCACTCGTCGGATCGTCGCTGCACGAGCAGCCGGTCGGTATCGAGACTGCTCACGAAATCGCCAGGACCAATGTTCTCGCGCGCGAATTCGATCAACTCGTTTTTTTTGAGCGACCGTCCGAGTCCCGCGTAGCGCGGCAGCACTACGTCGTATATCTCGTCTTTGGTGAGGAAGCCGAGCACGTCATGGTAGTGGCTCGCATCCGGTGTTCCGACCCAGCCGTCCTCGCGCAGCGTCTGCACAATGCGGCCCGTGCTGCCGAGTTCCGGGTAGCGCAGCCGATTGGCGGCGAAGACCCGGCCCTTGCGGTTTACGAGGCGCACGTAAAGGCACTGGGCATCTTGCGGCAGGGCGCGGAAGTCATCGAGAAACGCAACGTGCGAATCGAGCAGCACATGTGCGTAGTGCCGATCGACGAAGTCCAGCATTTCGAGGAAATGCTCGTGGTAGTAAAACGTGGGAAGCGGGCGTCGCTGCTGGACCGGAATCCAGTGCGTCTGG
>CAMYMP010000121.1 GCA_947259435.1 uncultured Woeseiaceae bacterium | reverse complement strand
GTTTCCATGCGGAAACTCCGGTTCGACCCGAGTTTTTTGGCTGGCTCCATGGCACCGATTCTTTGCTAGACTGCGGCCCCTCAGGGTCCCACCAAAGAAGTAAATGGACGTCACCCCGATCCTCGAATCGCTGAACGATGCGCAGCGCGAAGCGGTCACCGCTCCGGACGAGCCGCTGCTCGTCATCGCGGGTGCCGGCAGCGGCAAGACACGCGTGCTGACGCACCGGATTGCCTGGCTGATCGATGTCGAAGGCGTCGCTCCACAGGGCCTCCTGGCCGTCACCTTTACGAACAAGGCCGCAGCGGAGATGCGCGGACGCATCGAGTCGCTCCTCGATATGCCGGTCAGTCATCTCTGGATAGGTACCTTTCATGGTCTTGCGCATCGCCTGCTGCGGCGGCACTGGCAGGAAGCCGGGTTGCCACAGAATTTCCAGATCATCGATGCCGATGATCAGCTGCGAATCATCAAGCGGCTCTTGAAGACCCTCGAGCTCGATGACGACCGCTGGGCCCCGCGTGAAATTCAGTATTTCATTAACGCGCAGAAAGACGAGGGGCTTCGCCCACAACATCTTGACGACGACAACGACCCTAATCGCCGCCAGTTGATCGCGCTATACGGCCAGTACCAGGAGATTTGCGATCGTGGCGGCCTGGTGGACTTTGCCGAGCTGCTCCTTCGCGCGCACGAGCTATTGCGTGACAACCCGGAAATCCTTGCGCAGTACCAGCGGCGATTCAGGCACCTGCTCGTCGATGAGTTCCAGGATACGAACTCGATTCAGTATGCGTGGCTGCGCCTGCTGGCCGGTAAGGAAGGCATCCCGTTCGTCGTCGGCGATGACGATCAGTCGATTTACCGCTGGCGCGGTGCACGTGTGGAACATATCCACCAGTTTCAAAAGGACTTTCCCGGCACATCCGTCGTCAAGCTCGAGCAGAACTATCGCTCGACAGCCACTATCCTGAATGCCGCCAACGCCGTGATAAAGCACAACGATTCGCGCCTTGGCAAGAACCTCTGGACCGAGGGTGCCGAAGGCGAGGCTATCCGCGTTTACTCCGCCTTCAACGAGCGTGACGAAGCCGATTTCGTCGTCGGCCGGCTGCGAGACTGGAGTGACCGCGGCAATCCGCGCGCTGACGCCGCCGTGCTGTATCGTTCCAACGCTCAGTCCCGGGTTCTCGAGGAAGCGCTGATCAATGCCGGGCTGCCGTATCGCGTCTACGGCGGTCTGCGTTTCTTCGAGCGGCAGGAGATCAAGGACGCGCTGGCATATCTCCGACTCATCTCACATCGCGACGATGACAGTTCATTCGAGCGCATCGTCAACAGGCCCACGCGCGGCATCGGCGCACGAACCGTCGAGGCCATGCGCAGCTATGCCAGGGCTAACAGTTGTTCCATGTGGCGCGCTGCCGGGGCCGTGGCGAGCGGTGAACTGAGTGGTCGTGCGGCAACGGCTGTTGTCGTTTTCCTGAACCTGATCGAGCGCATGGCGAAAGATACCGCCGGCCTGGCCCTGCACGAACAGGTTGACCTCGTAATTCATAGCAGCGGCCTCATCGAGTTTTTCAAAAAGGAGAAGGGCGAACGCGGCGAGACGAGAATAGAGAACCTGGAGGAACTGGTCAGCGCCGCCAAAGGTTTCGAGCCCGACCCGGCCGAAGAAATGTCGCCTCTGGATGCTTTTCTCTCGCACGCGGCGCTGGAGGCCGGCGAAGGCCAGGCCGACGCCTGGGAAGACTGCGTCCAGCTCATGACCATGCACTCCGCCAAGGGTCTCGAGTTTCCACTCGTGTTTCTGTGCGGCATGGAAGATGGGCTTTTCCCGCATCAGCGATCCATCGCTGACATGAACGGGCTCGAGGAAGAGCGCCGTCTTTGTTACGTCGGCATAACGCGGGCGAAGGAAACGCTCTACATGAGCTACGCCGAGCAGCGACGCCTGCATGGCATGGACAGCTTTTCCCAGCCATCGCGGTTCATTGCCGAGATACCGGATGAACTGATCGAGGAAATACGTCCGCGTGTGCAGGTAAGCAGACCGGTCCGCGCGACCAGGGGTCGATCCGCCGGCAGCATCACACCGGGGGTCGAGCTGGGCGTTCACCTGGGCCAGCGAGTGCACCACGGCAAATTCGGTGATGGCGTAATCCTCAACTGCGAGGGGCAGGGCGCACATGCACGTGTCGAGGTGAATTTCGAGAACGTCGGCACAAAATGGCTCGTGCTTAGTTATGCCAATCTCGATCTCATGTAAAATACGCCGCCTACACAGACTCGTGCACAGATAATGAAAATTTTGATCCTCGGCGCCGGTCAGGTCGGCTCATCCGCGGCATATCACCTCTCCCGCGAAGAAGCCAACGAAGTGACCGTCGTCGACATGCGCGCGGAAGTCCTGCGCGAACTGCAGGATCGCCTCGACATTCGCACGATCGTCGGACACGCGGCCTATCCTGAGGTACTCGAGCGTGCGGGCGCCGACGACGCGGATATCATCGTTGCCCTGACCGATACGGACGAGACCAACATGATCGCCTGCCAGGTCGCCTACACCGTTTATCATACGCCCACGAAGATCGCGCGCATCCGCGCTGCCGAATATATGAATGCGCGCAAATTGTTCACCCAGGACGCCATACCGGTGGACGTGCGAATCAGCCCCGAGCAGCTCGTCTGTGAGTATGTCGAGCAGCTGATCCTCTATCCCGGCGCGCTGCAGGTACTCGACTTCGCCGACGGGCGCGTGCGCCTGGTGGCTGCGCTTGCGGATCGTCGCGGTACAGTCGTCGGCCAGAAGATCGCCGCGCTGAAAGAGCACATTCCCAACACCGAGGGCCGTATCGCCGCAATCTACCGGGAAGGCAAATCGCTGCAGCCCGACGGCGACACCGTCATTCATGCGGGTGATGAGGTCTTTTTCATCGCGGCGCGCCAGGATGTACGCGTCTTCATGAGCGAAATGCGCAAACTCGAGGATCCCGTACGCAGGGTCGTGATCGCCGGCGGCGGCAACATCGGCGTACGGCTGGCACTGGCGCTCGAGCAGACCAACCAGGTGAAGATCATCGAGCGCAACCAGAAGCGGGCGCGCGTCATCTCCGAGCAGCTCAACAAGGCAATCGTCCTCGTCGGCGATGCGGCGGATGAAGAGCTGTTACTCGAGGAGAACATCGACAGCGTGGACGTCTTTTGTGCGCTCACGAACTCGGAAGAGGCCAACATACTGTCCGCGATGCTGGCGAAACGACTCGGCGCACAGAAGGTCATGGCGCTTATCAACCGTCCCTCGTATGCCGAACTGGTGGAGTCCGGTTCGATCGATATCGCCATCTCACCGCAACAGGTGACCATCGGCTCTTTGCTGGCGCACGTCCGGCGCGGCGATGTCGTCAGGGTTCACTCCCTGCGACGCGGCGCAGCGGAGGCCATCGAGGCCGTGGCGCACGGCGATCCGGGTGAGTCCAAAGTCGTTGGACGCAAGATCGAAGACCTGGACCTGCCGCGAGGCACGAATATCGTTACGCTGGTGCGTGGCGACAAGGTCATCATGGCGCACCACGATACGGTGATCGAGACAGACGACCATGTCATCCTGTTCATGACGGACCGACGCAAGATCGACAAGATAGAAAAACTCTTCCAGGTCGGCGTGTCCTTTGTCTGAATGACCGGGTGACCGGACCTGATCGGCTGACAGCAAGCGGAAACTGACAAGTACATGAACTGGACTGTCGCACTACGTATTCTCGGGCTGCTCCTGATGATGTTCAGCGTCGCCATGCTGCTGCCCCTCGCAGTGAGCCTGTACTACAGCGATGAAGCCTGGCTGGCGTTCGTCGAGAGCTTTGCATTCATCCTCGTGGCGGGCCTTGTGGTCTGGTTTCCGGTCAGACACAAACGCAAGGATTTGCGGCTACGTGACGGCTTTCTTGTTGTAGCGGCGTTCTGGGCCGTGCTTGGCATCGCCGGTGCGGCACCACTCTTCCTGGCGGATACACCGTCCATGTCTCTCACCGATGCGGTTTTCGAATCGATGTCCGGCCTGACGACCACCGGGGCGACGGTACTGACCGGGCTCGATGATTTGCCGAAATCGATCCTGTTTTACCGACAGCAGCTGCAGTGGTTCGGCGGCATGGGCATCATCGTTCTGGCGGTTGCCGTATTACCGATGCTCGGCGTTGGTGGCATGCAGCTATATCGTGCGGAGACGCCGGGCCCGGTCAAGGATACCAAGCTGACGCCGAGAATCACTGAGACAGCGAAAGCGCTCTGGTATGTCTACCTCGGAATTACGATTGTCTGCGCCGCCTGCTACCTGTTGGCCGGCATGCAGCTTTTCGATGCAATCTGTCATGCGTTTTCCACCGTCGCAATCGGCGGATTTTCAACGCACGATCTCTCGATAGGGCACTTCAACAGTACGGCGATCGATATCGTTGCTATCGTCTTTATGCTCCTGGCCGGCATTAACTTCTCGCTGCATTTTTTCGCCGTCAGAAATGTCTCGATCAAACACTACGCCCGGGACCCGGAATGCCGCGCTTACTTTTTCATCCTGACGCTCCTCTCGGCAATCGTCATCGGCTCGCTATCCATCATTGGAACATACAATGACTGGGATGCCACGATCATCAACGGCCTTTTTCAGTCCGTCTCGATCGCAACCACGACCGGCTTTACGACTGCTAACTACGCGGCCTGGCCTGGCGCGTTGCCGGTATTATTGATTTTCTCGAGCTTCATCGGCGGCTGTGCCGGCTCGACCGGCGGTGGCATCAAGGTCATTCGCATGCTGCTTATCGCCAAACAGGGCTTCCGCGAAATCGTCCGCCTGGTGCATCCGGCCGCCGAGATTCCGGTCAAGCTCGGCAGTCATGCGGTGCAGTTTCGCGTCGTGGATGCTGTCTGGGGTTTCTTTTCCGTCTACATGCTCGTGTTCGGCGTCATGCTGCTCTTGATGATGACGACCGGCCTCGACCAGGTCACGGCGTTTTCAGCTGTCGC
>CAMYMP010000120.1 GCA_947259435.1 uncultured Woeseiaceae bacterium | reverse complement strand
TTAACGTGCCTTTATCGCCGGCGACGATCAGCTGCGCGTACCGCTTTGGCGTCAGGTCTTCTGCCATCGAGCAGCTGAGCTCCGCCTTTACGCCACCCGCAAACTCGAGTACGGCATCCATCGCAACGTCAACACCGGCACGTTCCTGTCTCGCGCTGGCCGAGATCACGGTTGGCTCGGACTGCATCACGGTACGGACCCAATGAACCGGATAGCAGCCGAGATCCATCAGCGCGCCGCCACCGAGCTCGAGTTCGTGCCTTAGTTCTCCGGGTCGATAGGGAATCCGGACCTTGAAGCTGGCGGTCAGCTGCTGCACGTCACCGATTTTGCCGGACGTAACGATCTGCACGACACGGCAAAACAGCGGATGAAAGCGGTAATGAAACGCCTCGATCAGTGTGCGGCCGTATTCGGCCGCTTTCGCGACCATTCGCTTTGCCTGTTCGGCATTGAGCGCAAACGGTTTTTCGCAAAGCACGTCTTTGCCCTTCGCCATCGCCGCAATCGACCATTCCATGTGCTGGCTCGGCGGCAATCCGTTGTAAACGAGGTCGACGTCATCGCTTGCGACCAGGGCCGCGTAATCTGCGACGACGTTCGCGATGCCATGTTCCGCTGCATAAACAGCCGCGCGTTCCGCATCCCTCGCGGCGACGGAGCTTACTTCGACACCGTCTATATCGGCGGCCGGCCTGATCACGGCCGGGACTGCGATCTTCGAGGCGCCGAGCAGGCCGATTCTGATTACGTTTTCAGCCATTCCGCGGCGCGCTCAGAGTTTACCCAGTGCTGCTGCGGACCTGTCTGAAATCCCCAACGACTCCGGCGTGCGCAGCGCCTCGCCGGCATAGTCGCGGCTCATGAGCACCGAGGTGACCTGAATGATGGCATTCATGGTTGGCGTTTCGACACCAACCTGTCTTGCAAGATTGGACATGAAAACCAGGCCGTAGCCGACATCCTCGTTGAGATAACGGTGATCCAGTTTCGGCTGTGCGCCGATGCCCAGGAAGCCCGGCGCTTCGCGGTAGCCGGAACCGTAGTTGTCCGCCAGCATGTAGCCCTGCCGCATGCCCATCTCCGGGTCACGAAGAATCGTGATGCCCAGTTTCCTGCCGATCGCGATCCGCTCATTATCGAGTGCTTCGATCAGGCGACCCGTTGCGTCGCTGACGCCTTCTTCGTAGAACAGGAACTCGACTCCTTCGGTATCGATACGCGCCGCGTTCGCCAGCGTAACGGCCGGGTGAATGATCGGGTTCGCATTCTGCAGACTTGTCTGCATGACGCTTTGTGCCGGCTCCATGCTCGGATACACGTCGGCAATGAGTGTCAATATGTCATCGGTGTGGCTGCCCGGCAGGGCCGCCAGCAGATTACCGGCCTTGAGTTTCAGAAACACGTGGACGCGGCCGGGCTCGGTCAGGCGCACCGCGTAGTGCAGCGTCGAGGTCTCCGCAACGCGAATGGATTCGTCCTCGACAGCCAGGCCTGCAGCGCGCTTGAACGCCAGCGCGCCGCCGCAGGAGCTCGGGGTCACGATGACGGTCTGGCCCGAACTGAGTTTGCCGGCCACCGCCTCGCCGAAGGGCTCGGTGCTGTAAGCAGGGCCAACCACGTAAATAAGTTCAGCGCCCTGCAGCGCTTCGTCTATGTTATGCCCGGCATAGGCGATTTCACCAAAACCTGAAATATCGCCTTCGGCATTGATGCCGCCCTGATCCGCGACCGTCGCAATGTTGTCGGGAAATTGTGCAAAATCGAACAGCCTGACTTCATGTCCGTGCGAGGCACAGTCGAACGCCATCGCCGTGCCGCCAGCCCCTGCTCCCAATACCGTAATCTTCATTCCCAACTCCACGTTGTTTTAGCTTGCGCTTCGCTCGATACCGCTTTCTGTTGCTTGCAAGCATGATAATCGGTCAAATGCTACAACGGTGCATTCAATCCTTATATACGTAGTTCAAACGGTAATCTGACGTGAAATTTCTGAAATGGGCAGCGCTGATTGTGATCGTCGTCGCAGTCATTGCGGCCGTCGTTCAGCTGCGTCGTGACGCCATCGCGCGGGGCATCGCGAACTCCATTCTCAGCGAGCAAGGCATCGTGGTTACCGAACTTTCGGTCGACAGCCTGACACCCAACCGACTGGTACTGTCCAGACTCGTGGTCGAAAGCAAGGGCGGCACACGGTACGAAGTACGCGGACTGACGATGCCACTGGGAAAAAGCGGGGCCCGGATCAGGCGATTTTCGGCCGAGGGCCTCATCGTAACGTACCTGCACACGCAGGATACGCCATCGATGTTCAGCACGACGTTGCAGACGGTGTTTGATTTGCCGCTGAGCCGTCCTGGCCTGGACGCATCGCTTGCGAGGGTATCCCTGCCAAACCTCCCTGAACTGACCAAGGTTAGCTGGGCAACGTCAGAAGCAGGACAGGATCTGTCGTTCACGGTCGATACGATATCGGTCGACGTCGGCGTGCAGCGCCAGAACGAATTGGAACACCTGGTTACGATCGGAGCGACGGGCAACGATGGCAATACAGTGCTGTCTGCCGACATCTCGCTAATGCGGGATGACGAACGCTACCGCGCAGCCGGCCCGGCGAGAATCAGCATTGGTGCATGGCTTCCGGTCATGAGATCGCTCGACCTGCTTCCGGTCGGGCTCGAAAGCCTCAACGCGGAGATGCAGGGGCCGATCGGGGTGCTGTTCGATCAAAACGAAGCCGGCCACGCCGTATTCGAAGCGCAGTTCGGTCTGGTCGATGCGCTAACGACAGCATACCGTTCGGCGGACGGTTCATTTTCGCACATTCAGGTTACCGCTGTGGACGAGTTCGGCATTTCCATCGACTATCCGTCTTTCGATTGGGTCGCACGGGCCGGTGCGATGAAGACTGTTCTCACAACCGACGACCTTGTCGGTATTCCGACTCTTCTTAATGACTTTGAGTGTCGTACCGGCACTCGCTGCACGATGCAGGCTGTCGTTGATGCACAACGCGTCCGATGGAATGACTATTATTTCCGGACAGCCAAACTCTCGCTGCCGCTAACGGTCGATTTCGATGAAGTAACGCGCATCGACATCGCCGAGGGAGCGACAGGAAAATTCACCGGCGTACGCACATCGGATCTCTCTGCAGAAACTGTTAGCACCGTCTCTTTTTCCGGCACGAAACTGATTGTCGAAGACGATTTCTGGCACTGCCGCATCGCTAAACTGAAACTTGCTGTCAAAGGTTTCAAGAGCGGTGAAGACCTCGTTGCCTCGTTTCCGATCACGTTCAGCGATCTCGACATATTGGATAGCGCGCAGACTGTCGATACCCGGCTTTCGGCCCCTCCGATCGTCGATGCGGCCTGGGGCGGCATGGCGATTTTGCTGCCGGGTGCGGAGGGAATCGCATCGATTCAAGGTGACCAGCTCACTTCGTCTCTGAAATTGAAAGACAAGAACAGCGCAGTAACCGCAAGTGTCAACGCAATGTTTGACTTTGCAAACGATGCGGGCTCGATCAGGATGAAGGACGGGCGGGTATCGTTCAAGAACACGAGCCTGTCGGGGTTGGCGCCAGGATGGCCCTATCCTCTCGACATTGTGGCCGGCACATGGGGCGCTGACGTCAACATCGAGTGGCAAACCGGCAACGATGTCACCCGTTACACCGGCACCCTGCGGTTTGCAATGGACGAGCTGGCTGGCAGGTACAACGACATCGCTTTCGTCGGCCTGAGCACAAACGTTTCTGCGAAAATGAATCCATCCGGCGGTATCGACGTTTTACCTTCGTCGCTCGCCGTTCGCTTGATAGACATCGGACTGCCGCTCGAGAACATCGCTGCCAACTACACAATAAACCCCGGCAAGCAAACGATGCTGGCAGAGGATTTATCCTTCACCGCCCTCGGCGGCAGGTTTGTCGCAGCGCCATTCGAGTACTCGGTCAGCGCAGAAACCAACTTCATCCCGCTGCAGGCACAGTCTGTTCAGCTGCAGTTAATGGTCAATCTCCTAGGATCAGAACGCATTGAGATGAGCGGCGCAATTACCGGGGAACTGCCTGTGACGATTGGCGAAACGAACATTACGATCAAAGAAGGCCGGCTGCGAAGCGACCCGCCGGGCGGCGTGATCCGCTATAAAGGCGACGACGACACGCTGAAGGCGGCCGTTCCGGACGGTCGATTGGCCTTTGTCACCCGGGCGCTCGGCAACTTCAAATTCGACTCGTTGACATCAGGTGTTGACTACGACGACGACGGCGACCTGACGCTTAAAATGCGCCTGGCGGGCATCAACCCGGACATGGATGCCACGCAGCCGATCATTCTCAACCTGTCGGTTGAAAATAACATTCCCCAACTGCTGCGAAGCTTGCAGGCAACCCGCTCAATTGAGGATATACTGGAAAGACAGACGGCGAAAAAGGCCCACCAAAAACCATGAAGAAACTACTTTTATGCTTGCTGGCATTTGGCGTGATTGGCGGCTGCTCACCGACGGTAAAACTCGAGGCGCCGAAAGAGCCGATCGAAATCAACCTGAACGTCAAGATCGAACACAACATTCGTGTACAGGTCGATAAAGAGCTTGAAAGCCTTTTCGACGAAGACAGCGATCTATTCTGAGGCTAAGTTCATGAAAAAGATCCTTACAGCAATCGTACTTGTGCTCTCCATGCAAACGGCCTGGGCTATCGACCTGGACGACGCCAAGGCCCAGGGCCTCGTGGGCGAAGCCAGGACCGGCTACCTGGAAGCCGTGCAGCAGCCCGCCAGTAGCGAGGTCAAAGCGCTGATCGCGAGCGTCAATGCCAAGCGCAAGGTGGAATTCGAAAAAACAGCGAACAAGACGAATACAACGCTCCTTCAGGTGAGTAATCGTTTTTACGAACTCGCCGTGCAGAGAACCAGTCCAGGGAACTATTATCAGGACCAGGACGGTCGCTGGGTCAGGAAATAGTCTCAGCCGCGACGGCAGATACCCGATCCTGACGTAGATCAGTGCA
>CAMYMP010000119.1 GCA_947259435.1 uncultured Woeseiaceae bacterium | reverse complement strand
GAGCTGCGTGTATCAGCGGATATTCCCTGCGAAGAGGGCGTGCTGATCGCGGTACAGGTGCTCAACAACAAGGCGCGCTACAACCAGCTCGAGCTGACCTCGGGACGGATGGCTACAGTCAACCAGGGCGACATCGTTGTCGGCGCGCTCGGACATCGTAAGGCGCTGCGCGGCTACTCAGGCCATCTTCCCGTGGAACTCGAGCCGGGCGACACAATCCAGATTCTGAACATTGGCGGAGTCCTTGGACTCTGTGACTCGGCCAACCCGGACGTCGGGCCACCGTTCGAGTGCAAGGTGCTCGGCACGGTCCTCTCCTTCCCGTATCTCGGCGAGCGCATCGGCGTACCTGCACGCGCGGGCTCGGACAAACTCGATGACGATGAAGCGCTGGATACGAATGGTGTTCCGGTTATCGCGATGGCCGGCACCTGCATGGACTCGGGCAAAACAGCGGCTGCGTGCGCGATCGTCGGCCGGCTTCGTCATCTTGGGTTCAAGGTCTCCGCATGCAAAGCCACGGGCGTCTCGTTACGGCGTGACGTGCTGGCCATGCAGGACGCGGGCGCATCTGACACGATGATCTTCTCGGACTTTGGCATCGTGACGACGACCGCCGCCAACGGCCCCGCGCTGACCCGTGCTTTGTTGACGGGGCTGGCGAAAAAAAGCCCCGACGTCATCGTGCTGGAACTCGGCGACGGCCTGCTCGGCGCCTACGGCGTCGAAGCCATCTTGTCCGATGTGGCCATACGCAAAGCGCTGACGGCTGTTGTGCTGTGCGCCAATGATCCGGTGTCGGCCTGGGGCGGCGCGAAAATCCTGCGCAACGACTTCGGCATCGAACCGGCCGTCGTCACCGGGCCTGAAAAAGCATGAGCAGCGCAATTCCTGCTGTAATTCTGGGCGCGAGTGGTTACGTCGGCGGCGAGCTGCTGCGCCTGGTCACCGCACACCCGCAGTTCGAACTGGCGGCCGCCGTGTCGGACAGTCGAGCGGGCTCACCGATCGGCGATACATTTGGTCATCTTTCGCAGGCACTTCGCGACGTGTCTTTTGTCGCGCACGCGGCCTGGCTCGATCAAATCGACTCCGGCAGCAATCTGGCGTTGTTCTCCGCCGCACCACACGGCGCATCCGCCGGTGTCATCGCGAACGCACTCAACGCCGCTGAGAAAAAGGGCATAAACGTACATGTCGTCGACTCGTCGGCCGACTTTCGCTATGCCAGTCGAAGCGACTACGAGGCCATTTACAATACCGACCACGGCGCACCCGAATTGCTCGACCAGTTTATCTGCGCCGTGCCGGAACACGTCAACACCGTGGACGCACCGCACGTCGGCCACCCGGGCTGCTTCGCCACCGCAACGCTGCTGGCTACCGTGCCGCTCATCCGCTCCGGACTGACGGACGCCGAAGTCTATGTGAGCGGCATTACGGGTAGCACAGGTTCCGGTCGGAGTCCGCAGGCGGGCACACACCACCCCGAGCGAAACAGTAACCTCTATGCCTACAAACCGCTGGCGCATCGGCATGCACCGGAAATGGCGGGTCTCACGAAGGCCGCAAGTGGGCGTGAAACCAGCGTACGCTTCGTGCCGCACTCGGGACCCTTCGCACGCGGTATTCACATCACGTTGCAGGCCAAAGCAATCTCGGCCGTGTCTGAGGCAACCTTGCGCGACGTGTATGAGCAGGCATACAGCAATGCGCCCTTCGTCGAAGTTGTGCAGGCAACGCCGCGGCTGAAAAACGTCGTGGCCAGCAACATGTGCCACATCAGCGTCGCCAGCAACGGCGAGTCCGTTGTCGTAATGTGTGCAATCGATAACCTCGTGAAAGGCGCCGCTGGCGGCGCGATGCAGTGGATGAACCGGCTCTGGAACCTGCCTGAAACGACGTTTGACCGCACCGGCGCCGGGCTGGACCTGATGTCTATCACGAGCCAACAGCAGGCCATGACCGACCCGCGCGTGCGAGAGGCCGCCGTGACGATTCCGGTCTATGGACAGCTGCCATTCGTTCCCGAGCGCGCCAGCGGCTGCGATATTTTTACGAAAGACGGACGACGAATACTGGACCTCTACGGCGGGCATGCGGTCGCCGCACTCGGTTATGGCCATCCTCGGCTGGTGCAGGCGATCGAGAAGCAAAACAACAAACTCCTTTTCCAGAGCAATGCCGTGGCCCTTGAGATTCGTGCGCGGGCCGCGGAGAGTCTCGTGCGGGTTGCGCCGCAGGGGATAGACCGCGTTTTCTTTGTAAATTCAGGCGCAGAAGCGAACGAGAACGCGCTGCGAATGGCCTGCATTGCGACCGGTCGAAAAAAGATCCTGGCGATAACGCACGGCTTCCATGGCCGAACGGCCGCGGCTGGCGCCGTCACCTGGAACTCCGAAAAATGGTACGGCTTCCCGTCGAAGCCCTTCGACGTGGACTTTATTCCGCGCGACGACATTGCTGAGGCCAAAGCCATGATCAGCGGCGATATCGCCGCCGTCATTGTAGAGCCCGTGCAGGGCGTGGCCGGCGCTTACGACCTGTCAACCGACTTCCTCGAAACGCTGCGTAAAAAGACGCGCGAACACGGCGTCGTCCTGATTGCCGACGAAGTTCAATCGGGCATGGGGCGCTGCGGGCAATTCTTCGGGGTGCAGGTTCACGGCATCGATCCGGACATCATCACGAGTGCAAAGTCACTCGGCGGCGGCATCCCTTGCGGGGCCGTACTCTGCACGCACAAGATAGCGGCGCACTTCGGGCCGGGCGACCTCGGCACGACGTTTGGCGGCGGCCCCCTCGCCGCGGCCGCGATCACGGCGACGATCGAGGCCATCGAAGCCGAAGGCCTGCTCGCCAATGTGCGTCAAAGAGAAGCGCAGATTCGGGAACAATGCGTGACGGGCCCCGTGCTAAAGATCCAGGGCATGGGACTGCTGCTCGGACTCGTCTGCG